>JAKFCI010000095.1:0-14376 GCA_036676725.1 Chitinophagaceae bacterium | reverse complement strand
GCTCAAAGCCATCAATTGGAAACGACACACTTTGTAACCATTCATGCGCCTCCATCAAACGTTTCAATCCTTTTTCGGCTGCACCTAAAGCTTCATTCCCAAAATCGAGCGTGCTGCGGTAATGCGTTTGAAGAATAAAAAAGCGTACGGTCATTGGAGAATATGCCTTCTCCAGCATCGGGTGATCGCCTGTAAATAATTCAGTAAGCTTTATAACATTGTTATAGCTCTTACCCATTTTGCGCCCGTTTATGGTAATCATATTATTATGTATCCAATAACGTACAGGCGCCACATGATTGCAAATTGTGCTTTGTGCAATTTCACTTTCGTGGTGCGGAAACTGCAGGTCCATTCCGCCCCCGTGAATATCAAATTGTGTCCCTAAATATTTTGTTGCCATTGCGGAGCACTCAATATGCCACCCCGGGAAACCCTCGCCCCACGGGCTTTTCCAGCGCATAATGTGTTCTGGCGGGGCCGCTTTCCATAAAGCAAAATCGGCTTTATTTCTTTTTTGGTCCTGTCCTTCCAGCTCGCGGGTTGTTTCCAGCATATCCTCAATTACCCTTCCACTCAATTTTCCATAATCGTATTCAGCAGCATATTTTTTTACATCAAAATAAACACTACCTGCTTTTTCATAGGCATATCCAGCTTTAATTATAGTTTCAATCATATTTATCTGCTCCACAATATGGCCGGTTGCCGTTGGCTCTATTGATGGTGGCAGGTTATTAAATTGAAGCATTGCCCAATGATACAGGTTGGTATATTTTTGCACCAACTCCATTGGTTCGAGCTTTTCAATCACTGCTTTTTTAGATATTTTATCTTCGGCCTCTCTTCCCTCTTCTTCGAAATGACCTGCATCGGTAATGTTGCGTACATAACGAACTTTATACCCCAGGTGCAATAAGTAGCGATAAATAACATCAAAAGTTACATAAGGACGGGCATGACCCAAATGACTTTCGCCACTAACGGTTGGTCCGCATACATACATACCAACATGCCCTTCAACCAATGGCTTAAATTCTTCTTTCTTTCTTGTGTAGGAATTATAAACGTGTAAACTGCGCATAAATAAAATGATTAAGATCGGCAATAAAATAGCGGGTAGAATGCTTAGCAGCAACAACAACAGGAGATATGGTATAGCCCAATCATGTTGGTCAAAGATAAGGCAGTTTCTATTTCATTAGTTTGAAATCAGCCACCAACATATAATGATCGGAATAATTTTTAACAACGCGGTTAAACTGCTGTACCGAAAATTCTTTGGTGGCCAATATATAATCAATACGCAGTGTAGGTGCAATACCAGAATAGGTTCGGCCAATACCAAAGCCACTTTTTAAAAATGCATCCTGCAGTTTACCCCTTATAGTGAAATACGTATACGTGTTCGGTACATCATTAAAATCACCTGTCATAATGTATGGGTGCGGACTGTTTGCTAAAACATCTTTTACAATATTTGCCTGGCGTGCCCGGTATATAAAACCCCTTTTTAACTTGGTAAAAATGTTTTTAGAGTTTTGAAAAAGACTATCCTCCCTGTTTTTTATTTCATCCAGGCTTTGGTAATCTTCTCTTTTAAATTGAACCGATTGAAGATGTGTTGTATATATGCGAAAGGTATCCTTGTTATAAAGAATGTCCGCATTGATCAAACTTTCGGGCATGCCTGGCCGGGGGTAATGAATAATGCCTGAATCGACTATGGGATACCGTGAAAATATAGCCTGCCCAAACCATTGTTTGCCGCCATCTCCATCCCAGGAATAATAATAATAAGGATAGCCCATTGCTTTAATTGTATCAATATTATTATATAAAGTGCTGTCAGTGGAATGATAAAACTCCTGCAGGCAAATGACATCTGCATTTTGTGCCTTTATCAGGTCAATCATTTTCAACCGGGTTTGGCTTCCCTTATTGTTATTGCGTTTTAATTCAATAAATCGGGCAACGTTCCAGCTAACAATCCGCAAATGATCTTTTGGTTTGTTGTAATTAAAAGCATCCGGAGAATGAAAAGCAAAAAACACGGCAATGCTTTTCCAGCCTAACAAAAGGGCAATCACAGAAATTAAAACAAATGGCGGACGAAAAATGATCCAAAAAAGAGCAAATAAAATAAGCAAAACAAAAAACAGGGCAAACCCAAGTCCGGCAAAAGAGAGGATCCACCACTCGGATGGATTTAGATATGGTGCAATACAGGCAATTAAAAAAATGACAGCAGCTACGATGTTCAGGATAATGAAAAAGCGTTTTGTGAATCTTCTATAGATACCAGCCATTAATGCAATTTACAAAATGGAACATAAGAATGAAGTGATGAAACTATTGACACAAATTACCTTAATGATCTGAATAAAAAAAGGTGTGCTAAAGGTCGTCGCTGCTTGCTCTTTTTAATATATCTTTTTCTTCCTGCGTTAAGGTGTTATAGCCTTTTTGATTGATCTTGTCTAAAATTTCATCTACCCGTTGTTGTGAAAGTTTAGTGCTGGTTTTTTTATATGGAGAAACATTGCTTTTATAAAATAGCTGGCTCTTCACAACTTTGCCCTTTTTGGGTTTATCGGGATTAAATAAATTATTTACCCAATCGAAAAAGTTATTGATGCCCGTACTTAAATCTGTACCTCTTTGCATCATTACAATAAAAAGAAAACCCATACCGGCACCTGCTAAATGCGCAATATGACCGCCAGGATTACTTACTGGAATTGTTGCCAGGTCAATAATCACAAAGATCATAGTGAGCACCCACAAAGGAATGCCGCCATTTAATAAAGGAAAAATGCGGTAACCTGGCGCTAAAGCGGTAGTTGCAATAGCAATAGCCATTACACCTGCAGAAGCACCTAAAGCGGTTGAACCAACAAGACCTTCTCTTAAAGGTGGAATTAAATTAAATGCAAGCAAATAAGCAGCAGCGCCTGCCAGTGCACCAAATAAAAACACGGGAACCAATTTCCTGTTTCCTGACAGGTCCTGGAAAATATGACCAAACCCCCATAGCCAAAGCATATTAGCAATCAAGTGCCAAACCCCGTCATGCACAAAGAAATGGGTAATGATCGTCCATGGGCGGGTAAGCAATGTTGGTAAGTGCGCGGGCAAACTGACCCACGTTAATATCTCTTGCCTGTATAATTCAACACCTGCAGCACCATCACTAAAAAAATACATGATCTTGATAAACGAAAGAATGATAAACACCACTAATTGAATAGCGATCAACAACACCAGTGCGTTGCCATCTTGCCCTATGGTAATTTTGTTTCTGTTTCTTTGTTGGTAATAGCTCATGTAGACTATAAAATTACAAAAGGTAAAGACTAATAAAATCGTTTGCGGCCTGTTTTATTCCAAATTAACACGATAATAAACCCGGTGACAGCCCCGCCTAAATGGGCAAAATGGGCTATATTATCTCCTGCAAAATTTCCAAACCCACCAAACAGGTCAATAGCAGCCAATCCTAGAACCGCCCATTTGGCTTTTATTGGAAATGGAATGAACATGATGAATAATTCGGTATTGGGAAATAAGTAGGCAAAGGCAACAAATATTCCCATGATGGCACCCGATGCACCCAGGGCGGGAGCGGCGGCACCAATTAAATTACCTACGTTAGGATCTTCATTTATAATTGCCTGAAGTAATTGTTCGCATCTAAAATATTGCATCGCCAAATGAACTGCTGCAGCACCTAGCCCACACAATAAATAAAATAATAAAAACCTTTTTCCGCCCCAAACATTTTCAAGCACCCGGCCAAACATCCATAAAGCGAACATGTTGAAGAGGATATGAAAAATTAAGGAAGGCGAATGAGCAAACATATGGGTTGCAATCTGGTAAGGTTTAAAACCCTGCCCTTCACTGTACAAAGGATGTTTAGATTGTTCAAGAATTTCGCGTAACTGTTCCGGCATAATGGGATAAAGCTGGATCTTGCCGGTTAGATCAAATTGTGTTAAGGTAATTTGCGCAACAAATACCAAAACATTTATAATTATCAGGTTTTTTACAATTGGTGGAAATGTATCCGGTCGATAACTTCTAAAATCACTCATCTGGTTCTATTTTAATTTCAATTGTACAATGTTTTCAATATGGTGAGTATGCGGAAACATATCTACCGGTTGCACTTTTGTAACCTTGTATTTTTCATCCAATAAATTCAGATCTCTTGCCTGGGTAGCCGGGTTGCAACTTACATAAACAACTATTGGCGCTTCTATGGCTAAAATTTTTTCAACAAGTTTTTGATGCATGCCGGCCCGCGGCGGATCTGTAATAATTACATCCGGCTTACCATGCACTTCAAAAAATTCCTCATTGCAAATATCTATCACATCACCACTTACAAAAAAAGAATGATCAATGTGATTAATGGTCGCATTTTGTTTGGCGTCTGCAATGGCTTCCGCCTGCATTTCTACCCCAACAATTTTTTTTGCGCCCTTGCTACAAAAAATACCAATGCTGCCTGTTCCACAATACAGGTCATAAACAACCTGGTTGCCATCAAGTTCAGCAAAATCACGGGTAATTTTATACAGACGTTCGGCTTGTTTTGTATTGGTTTGAAAAAAAGACTTGGGACCTATTTTAAATTCAAAATCTTCCAATCGCTCCATTACATAACCTTTACCCGAATAAACTTGGGGTTCAAGGTCGTGCAAGGAATCATTCATCTTAACATTAACAGTATATAGTAAAGTAGTGATCTGTGGAAATGTATTCTTTACAAATTCTAAAACTTTTACTCTTTGTTTTTCTCCTTCGTTGCCAAAAACAATATTGACCATTGTTTCCCCGGTGGTGCACATGCGCACCTGCATGGTGCGCAACAAACCACGGTGAGCCCTGATATCGTAAAAAGATAACTGGTGCTCAAGAGCAAAGTCTCTTATGCTGTTGCGAATATCATTGGTTAGGTCATGTTGCAACCAGCACTTTTTAATGTCAACTATTTTATCAAAAAAACCTTTGGCATGAAAGCCAAGCACACTGCGAAAGCTTTTTTCTTTATCTTCTTTGTCAAAACTGCCGGCAGGTAAATATTCTTTTGTACTAAACGTGTACTCCAGTTTATTCCGGTAAAACTTTTCTTCTTCACTACCCAGTATTTGCTGCATTTCGGGCAGTTCAATTTTTCCTATTCGTTGCAGGTTATCATACACCTGCTTTTGCTTGTACTCCAATTGTTTTGCATATGGCAGCATTTGCCATTGACATCCGCCACAAACACCAAAATGCTGGCAAAAAGGCTCAACCCTGTCTTTTGAAAAGGAAAGAAATTGAACAGGATATCCTTCTGCCCAATCTTTTTTATTTTTAAGCAGGCGAACATCAACAACATCGCCCGGTACTACGTTTTCAATAAAAACAACTTTGCCTTCTAATTTCGCAAGCGATTTACCTTCAGCTGCATAGTCTTCAACCAATACATTTTGTATAACAATGCTTTTCGTTTTTCTCACGGTGTAAAAATAGTTGATAGCGGCTAAGTTGGTTGTACAGATCAGAAATAAGCAAAACTTCATCTGGGTTTTTTAAAAATTTATGGCCCCTTACACCTAATTACCATTCAGTTGTAAGTTTAAACCCTGTTTTTGTTTACAAGTCTTTAACCAATCGTGCAACGCTTTTCTATTATTTTTACGCCTTACTGTTCTACAATGAAATTATTTGCCGTCCTTTTCTTTTCTATATTTTCCACTGTTTTGTTTGCACAAGATGGTTATGAAATTAAGGTTACGCTAAAGCCTTATAAAAATCAATACATCTACCTTGGTCATTATTTTGGTAAACAATTACCCATTATTGATTCGGTAAAACTGAATGAAAAGAGCGAAGGCGTTTTTAAGGGTTCAAAAAAATTGGGGGGTGGCATTTACATGATTGGTTACCCGGACAGAAGTAGAAATTTTGAAATACTCGTTGGCAAAAACCAAAAATTTAGTGTAATTGCCGACACTGCTACCATTGAAAAAAAAGTTACTTACGTCAACTCCCCAGAGAACGATGATTTTGCAGCCTATCAAAAATTTATGGTGCTCAATGGTAAGGCGCTCGATTCTTTACATAAAAAATTAAGTACGAAACCACAGGATTCTATTATTATAAAAAAGGAAATAGATACCCGCAGCGAAGCCATAAAACAATACAGGGCGCAGGTAATTGCAAAAGAACCTGATGGATTATTAGCCACTTTATTAAAAGGTATGAAGGAGCCGGAAGTTCCTAAAAACAATGCGAATCAAAATGACCCGCAATTTGCTTGGCGTTATTATAAAACACATTATTGGGACGGTGTAAATTTTTGGGATGACCGCCTGGTAAGAACTCCTTTTTTTGAAAATCGAATAGATAAATACTACGACCAGGTTGTTTACCCTGCTGCAGATTCTGTAATTAAGGAATTGGATTTTATGCTTGGGTATGCAAATGCAAGCGAGGATATGCAACGTTTTCTTTTATTAAAATTTGCAAACAGGTATTTAAATCAAAAATACATGTGGGAAGATGCCGTATTTGTACACCTGTTTGAAAAATACTTTTCTCAAAAAAAATATTCGTGGCTTACGCCAGAAGGCGAAAAAGTAATACAGGACAGGGCTTTTAGTTTGATGGGCAATATTTTTGGTTCTCCTTCGTCGGACGTGGAATTGCCGGATAGCAATGGAAAGATCATAAAGCTATATGATGTAAAATCGCCGTTTACTTTGCTGGTCATCTGGGATCCGACCTGCGGGCATTGCAAGGAGGTTTTACCAAAATTAGATACACTTTATAACACAAGGTGGAAAGCGTTAGGGGTGCAGCCATTTGCATTAGCCAAAGAAACAGACGGCGATAAAAAAGACTGGACAAGTTTTATCAATCAATTCAAATTGAATTCCTGGGTGCATGTTTATTATTCTAAACAAGCCGATAAACAAAGGATAGATGCAGGCATCCCGGGCTACTCGCAATTGTTTGATGTGCAAAGTTTTCCTACTTTGTACCTGCTGGATAAAGACAAGCGGATTATTGCGAAAAAACTTACGGTAGAACAGGTGGACCAGGTTCTTGAATTCCGGCAGAAAAACACAAGCCAATAAAACTGATATGAAAAAATATTTCTTTGTCGCCCTTTTTTTACTGGGCATTTTTAGCGTTGGTAAATCGCAAACTTTATTTACTTACGGCTCCGATTCCATATCCGTTACTGAATTTTTAAATGCGTACAATAAAAACAATACAACTACAGGTATCGATAAAGCAGGAATGCAAAACTATCTTGATCTCTATATAGCTTCCCGCTTAAAAATAAAAGAGGCCAAAGAAAAAGGTTATGATACTTTACCACAACTGGTGGCAGATCTACAAGGTCTGCGTGAACAGATCATTCCTTCATACCTTATTGATGATGCAGCAACAAATAAACTTGTTGAAGAAGCCATATTACGTTCGCAAAAAGACATTCACTTTGCGCATATTTTCATTGCAACTGTTACGCCAACCGATACAATTGATGCTTTTAATAAAGCAAACGAAGCGCTTAAAAAAATCAAAAAAGGTGAGTCGTTTACAGCGGTTGCAAAACAATATTCAGATGATCCTGCTGTAAAAATAAATGGGGGCGACGCTGGCTTTATAACCGTTTTCAGTCTTCCTTATGTATTCGAAAACCTGGTATATAAAACACCTGCAGGCAAAATTTCCCCGCTGTATCATTCTAAAACCGGTTACCATATTTTTAAAAATATGGGCGAACGCAAAGCTTTAGGTAGAATGAAAGCAGCCCAAATTCTGATTGCTTTTCCTCCAGGTTCGGATGCCGGCACTAAAGCAAAAGCAAAAAAATTAGCCGATTCGTTATACAACCAAATTTTGAAGGGAGCTGATTTTGAAAAATTAGCAACAACATTTAGTAATGATGTTGTGTCTGCTGCATCAAACGGGCAAATGCAGGAATTCGGAGTTGGAGAATTTGAACCTGCTTTTGAAAACAAAGTGTTTGCATTAAATAAAGATGGGCAAGTCAGCAAACCATTTGCAACTGAACACGGCTGGCATATTGTAAAAAGATTAGGTACAACACCTGCGGCTACCAACAAATTAGATGAAAAAACAATTGACGCTTTTAAAGAAAAAGTAGCGCAGAGCGACAGGGTAAATATTACCAAAGATGCCCTTGTTCAAAAAATATTAAAGGATGTAAAATTAAAAAAGCTGGATTTTACACCAGCAACACTCTGGACTTATACAGATAGTGCCATTATTTATAAAAAGGTTGTTGCACCTGCAATCTTCAATAATAATTTTTTGCTACAACTTGGAAACAAAAATGTAACCGTTGATGAATGGTATGTTTTTGCCGAAATGAATAGATACAAAGCCGATGGTTCTGGAATAAAATCGTACGAAGATCTTTGGGAGGAATTTGTTTCTTTTATGGCACTTGAATATTACAAGCAAAACCTGGAAAAGTTTAATCCTGCATTTAAGGCGCAAATAGAAGAATTTAAAGATGGCAATCTTTTCTTTGAAATTATGCAGCAACAAATTTGGGGGCCTGCACAAATGGATACCGCAGCACTTGAAAAATTTTACCAGCAAAACAAAACCAAATATGTTTGGAAGCAAAGCGCCGATGCGGTAATTTTTTATGCATCGGATGCGGAAACAGCAGATGAATTGCATAAGCAATTAACAAAAGCGCCATTCAAATGGAAAGAATTAACATCGGAATTAAGTGAAAAAGTTGCTGTTGATTCCAACCGTTTTGAACTTACAAGCATACCATCCGCTGCCAAAACACCATTAAAACAAGGTGTACTAACCAAACCGGTATTAAACCAAACAGACAATACGGCTTCATTTGCTTATATCATCAAAATGTATGAACAGCCCACATCTCGTTCTTTTACAGAAGCAAAAGGACTTGTGATCAATGATTACCAGGCAGAATTAGAAAAGAAATGGATTGAAAGTTTAAAAAAGAAATACCCTGTTGTCATCAACCAGAAACAATGGAATGAATTGGTGAATAAAAAATAACCAGCTTCAAACTCACAATTTTAAATTATTTAATTCCTTTGCTTATTTTTTAAAGGATTGCCTGGGCAACATTGGCAACCATGTGTGGTTTGCCCAAAGTGTAATAATGCAGAACCGGAACACCAGCAGCCTTTAATTCCTTCGATTGCTCAATTAACCATTCTGTTCCAACAATTTCAACATCTGCATCTGTTTTGCATTTTAAAATTGCATTTGAAAGTGGTTCCGGCACATCAACATGAAACATTCTTGGAATGATGGTCAATTGTTTTTTTGAGCTCAATGGTTTCAGTCCCGGAATGATCGGAACATTGATACCTGTATCGCGGCAGGCTTTTACAAAATCAAAATATTTTTTATTGTCGAAGAACATTTGCGTTGTAACGTATTCTGCTCCTGCATCAACTTTTGCCTTTAAGTAAGCAAGGTCATTTTGCATGTTCGGGGCTTCAAAATGTTTTTCGGGGTAACCAGCCACGCCAATACAAAAGTTTGTTTTTACGGCATTTTTCAGGTCTTCTTCCAGGTAAAGACCATTATTCATATTTATTACCTGCTGCATTAATTCGATAGCATACCTATGCCCACCGGGTTCTGCTTCAAAAAAGGTTTCATTCTTTGGTGCGTCGCCACGAAGAACCAGCACATTGTTTACGCCTAAAAAATGCAGGTCGATCAATGCATCTTCTGTTTCTTGTTTACTAAATCCACCACAAATTAAATGCGCAACCGCATCTACTTTATAGCGGTTCATTAAAGCAGCGCAAATGCCAACCGTTCCGGGGCGCTTTCTCACTTCCACTTTTTCAAATGTTCCATCAAACTTTCGTTTAAACATGCTTTCACTACGATGGTAGGTAACATTAATAAACGCCGGTTTAAATTCCATTAAAGGATCAAGGTGTTCCCAAAGGGCATTAATTCCTTTGCCTTTTAGCGGCGGTAATATTTCGAAAGAAATAGTGGTAGATTGACTATTGTTAATGTGTTCAATGACTGTCATAAATAGTATGCAAACATACCACAGCGTTAAGTAAATACAAAAGAGTAGCAGCAAGCTCTTTTGCAAAGCGCCTTTCACCTTATTTTTACCGAAAGCTTTATTTTGGAATTAAGAATACATACAAGTGATTTAGTAAAGCAATATCGATCCAGGGTTGTAGTAAACCAGGTGTCGGTAGAAGTAAAGCAAGGTGAAATTGTGGGTTTATTAGGACCAAACGGTGCCGGGAAAACCACCACATTTTACATGGTCGTTGGCCTTATTAAGCCCGATGAAGGTGAAGTTTTTTTAAATGAAACCAATATTACCAAGTTGCCTATGTATAAAAGAGCGCAATTGGGTATCGGTTACCTGCCCCAGGAAGCTTCTATTTTTCGCAAATTAACTGTTGAAGAAAATATTCAAGCGGTTTTGGAAATGACCACGCTGACAAAAATCCAGCAAAAAGAAAAACTTGAAACTTTGCTGGATGAATTTCGTTTACACCATGTGCGCAAAAGCAATGGCGACGTATTAAGCGGCGGTGAAAGAAGACGGACAGAAATAGCAAGGGCTTTGGCTGTTGATCCTAAATTTATTTTGCTTGACGAACCTTTTGCTGGTATTGACCCCATCGCCGTAGAGGACATTCAATCTATTGTAGCAAAATTGAAATTTAAAAACATCGGTATTCTTATTACCGACCATAACGTTACCGAAACGCTCTCTATTTGCGACAGGGCTTATTTATTGATCGAAGGAAAAATATTTAAACACGGTACAGCAGAAGAACTATCCGATGATGAACAAGTAAAAAAACTGTACCTGGGACGCAATTTTGAATTAAAGCGTAAAGATTATTTGTTGCAAGAATTCAACCCGGAAAACCTCCCGGACAGCTTGTAATAATTTCGATTGCTCTTTAGTTTTTTATCTTCTAATCTTCAATCACGTTCTTTTTGTATTTTGCTGCCTCCACATGAAGCTTCTTAGTCCCGCCATATCAGGTTTAGCCCGACTGCGTATTTGGTCGATGGAGCAATGGATGAAAGATGCCGTGACTGCCCAAAACAAGGTTTGGCAAGATCTATTGGCATCAGGTCAATACACAGAATTTGGCCGGTTGCACCAATTTTCTTCCATTCAATCGCTTGAACAATTTAAGCAACAAGTTCCATTGCAGGATTACGACTCGTTGAAACCCTTTATTGAAAGAATGATGCAGGGTGAAGAAAATGTTTTGTGGAATTCGCCTGTTACCTGGTTTGCTAAAAGCAGCGGCACCACCAGTGATAAAAGCAAGTTCATTCCTATTAGCGAGGAAAGCCTGAAAGAAAATCATTACCGGGCATCGAAAGATGTACTGAGTTTATATTATGCTTCGCATCCTGACAGCGATTTGCTTACAGGAAAAAGTTTGGTAATTGGCGGCAGTCACCAGATCAATCATTTAAACGAAGATGTTCATTTTGGCGACCTGAGTGCGGTGGTCATGCAGAATTCTCCTTTCTGGACCAATTGGATCCGTACGCCTGAACTTTCTATTATTTTAATGGATGAATGGGAAGAAAAAATTGAAAAGCTTGCCCGGTCTACAATCCAGGAGAATGTAACATCCATGGCCGGTGTACCAACCTGGCTGATCGTTTTATTAAAAAGAATTTTAGAAATTACCGGCAAACAAAATATTAAACAGGTTTGGCCTAGCCTCGAATTGTACATGCATGGCGGTGTAAGTTTTGTTCCTTACAAAGCACAATTTGAAAAATTAATTGGCGCACCAATAAATTACCTGGAGATGTACAATGCATCGGAAGGTTTTTTTGCAGGGCAGGATGATATTACGGCAGAAGGAATGCTGCTGATGTGCGAACACGGAATTTTTTACGAGTTCATCCCGGCGGATGAATACGCAAAAGAAAACCCCAAAACATTGCAACTCGATGAAGTTGAATTAGGAAAAAATTATGCGCTTGTTATTACCACCAATGGTGGTTTGTGGCGCTATTTAGTTGGCGATACTATTCAATTTACCTCGTTAAAACCTTTTAGAATAAAGGTTTCCGGCCGGATCAAACATTACATGAATGCTTTTGGTGAAGAAGTGATCATTGATAATTCAGACAAAGCAATTGCTATTGCGAGCGAAAAAACAGGCGCTGTGGTAAAAGATTATACGGCTGCTCCCGTTTATTTTTCCGAAGCCGGAAATGGCGCCCACGAATGGTTGATAGAATTTGAAAAAGAACCTGACAGCATAGAACATTTTACCATCGAATTGGATGCGGCTTTAAAAAATATTAATAGCGATTACGAAGCCAAAAGATATAAGGATATTGCTTTGCGATTGCCAACAGTGGAGGCTGTACCGCCAAATACTTTCGAACGCTGGTTGCGCAACAAAGGAAAGCTGGGTGGGCAACATAAGGTGCCACGTTTAAGCAACGACCGTACTACGCTGGAAGAGATCAAAACCTTTATACAGGAAGAAAAGAGCTGATTTTTTGTTCCAGGCTGTTGAATAAAATGGAGCTGTTGTTGCGTCGCACACTTGTACGTTCTTTTCATTATTGACCAATTTGTTCGTCGCTTTGTAAATTCTTGTTTAATGAAATTTATATACAAGGCTTTCTATGCTTTCCTTTTTTTGGTTGTTTCCGCTTGTTCAACACTTAAACAATCACCTTACCCAATTAAAAAATATCATCCTGCTTCACAGGCATTGCATGACACCATAGCTTTTATGGACAGCATTATGTTTGATGCTTTTAATAAACATGATATTGAAAAATTAAAAGCAACTTTTTCAGAAGACCTGGAATTTTACCACGACAAGGGCGGACTTACAGATTTTAAACAAACGATGGAAAACTTTCGATCGCTTTTTGAAAGAAATAAAAATACCGGCTTACGAAGAGACCTTGTTAAGGGAAGCCTGGAAGTTTATCCTATTAAAAATTATGGTGCGGTAGAAGTTTGCAATCATAGGTTTTGCCATGTTGAAAATGGAAAAGACGATTGCGGCACATTTAAAAATGTAATGGTTTGGCAAAACAAAAATGGCCAATGGAAAGTAACAAGGGTGATTAGTTTTGATCATTAAAAAGAAACCATTTCAATGCTTACCAGTTTGCCTCCTGTTGCTTATTTACACGTTCGGGTTCTATAATATCGCCTTCTTTCCACCGTTTGCTATAGGGGACAAAAAACGACAACCATACAGTCCTGGAAAGCCGCATTAGTGGCGGTTGTAGCAAGATTAGTAAAATGGCATTGATGGCGATCCACCAAAAGAAACGGTTATCTGATAAAGAAAAACCAATGGTTACCCACCAAAGAAGAAAACTTATGATACAAATAATTACAGCCAACGCATAACTTACCATGTTTGTGCCGTAATAAAAACCGGGTTCCATATTTAATGGTTGCGAACAAACCGGGCATCGGTCGTTCATTTGCATAAAGGTTTTTAATTTATAAGCACTGCTTGCTTTATACATTTTTCCCCTTCTGCAACGAGGACATTTATTTTGAAGTGTGCTGATTATATAATTCGGTTTGAAGTTGGTTCTTTCAGCACTCATGGTTGATGGTTTAGTAAGCAAATACAAATAGGGTACAAAGTTACCGCAACCTTTTTACCTTCTTTATAAAGCCTGGTGTTACAACCTGCCGAATTATTTTCTGTCGTACAAGAGTGCGACGCAACAAGAGTCCATAATAGTACTATTGTTTGGACAACAAATTATTCTTCTTTGTGTAACTCTATTTTTTCAAGGTTGCTTCTCGAAGGACCGGTAAGCAATTCACCATCAACAGAAAAACGTGACCCGTGACAGGGGCAATCCCAACTTTTTTCTGCACTGTTCCAACCAACAACGCATTTAGCATGCGGGCATACGGGGTTAATGGCATGTACTTTCCCGGTTTCATCGCGGTACATGGCAATGGAATCGCCTTCGTACTTTACAAGCCTGGCCTCGCCTGCAGCCAACTCGGAAAGTTCTTTGATCTTTGTTTGCGCAATTCGTTTGGAAAAAAATTCTTTTACAACATCTGCGTTCTCTTTGACAAAATTTGAAAAGCCTGCAACCATTTTTATCCGGTTCGGATCAAAAAGTTCAGTGTATTCGCTTTCGCCATTAATTATAATATCAGTTAACATTCTTGCAGCAATATGGCTATAAGTAATTCCATTTCCCCCAAAACCAGTGGCCACGTAAACCTCCTCGGGGTTACCTGGTAAATTGCCTATGTATGCGAGGCCATCAGAAGGCTCGAAAAATTGCGAAGACCATTTAAACGCAATGTTTTCTATT
>JAKFCI010000094.1:0-9798 GCA_036676725.1 Chitinophagaceae bacterium | reverse complement strand
CCTATTAATAACATGGGAATTGTATTACTAAGTTCCGTGGTTGCATGGCTGTTATTTAAAGAACGATTATCAGCAATTAACTGGGCCGGTATTATTTTATCTCTTATTGCAATAGCGTTGATCGCTTTTGGATAAATTGTATCATTTATTATTTGAAGCAAAAATTATGACCGACGAAGATCATTATTATTCTATTGAAAAAGAATCGGTAGCTGAATTTAAAGACAGGGGCAGCAAATTTTTGGGATACGTTTTTCCAATCCAATCAGCTGACGATTTTAAAAAACGATTGAAGGAATTAAAAGAAGAACATCCAAAAGCTGCGCATTTTTGTTTTGCTTACCGCATTGGTTTTGATGGTAATAATTTTAGAACAGGCGATGATGGTGAACCGGCAGGTTCAGCAGGCAAACCCATTCTTGGCCAAATAGACAGTAAGAAATTATCAAATACGGCTATTATTGTAGTGCGTTATTTTGGTGGAACGTTATTAGGTGTTCCGGGGTTGATCAATGCGTACAAAATGGTAAGTTCTCTTGCGATTCAACTAACGCCAATTAGTTTAAAACCTGTACTTGTTACTTACTTATTAGAGTTTGATTATACATTGATGAACGATATAATGATGGTAATTAAAAGATTTGGTTGCCAGGTTTTTGAAAAAGAAGCACAGCTTTTTTGCAGGATGAAGATTGGTGTTCCTAAAGCAGAAGAAACTCTGTGTATTCAAAAACTGCATGACCTGCAAGGAATTGAATTACGTAAATTATAATTGATCCAGCAGGCTCAACTTATTAAATAATTAAGCTTGTAAATTTTAATTCTTTGTAAAGCTTGAACTTACAACAAGGTCTTTGCTTCCTTGAGTATACTTATAAAATCCTTCCCCACTTTTTATACCAAGCTTTTTTGCAGTTACCATGTTCACCAATAAAGGACAAGGTGCATATTTGGGATTGCCAAAACCATTATGTAATACATTTAAAATGCTTAAGCAAACATCAAGTCCAATAAAATCGGCAAGTTGTAAAGGTCCCATTGGGTGGGCCATCCCTAATTTCATTACCGTATCTATTTCCTCTACTCCTGCAACGCCTTCGTATAAACTATAAATGGCCTCGTTGATCATTGGCATTAAAATTCGGTTGGCAATAAATCCCGGGTAGTCATTAACGGTACATGGTATTTTCCCTAATTGTTTACTCAAATCAACAATTGTATTTGTTACCTGAGGTGATGTTGCGTAGCCATTAATGATCTCCACCAGTTTCATTACCGGTACAGGGTTCATAAAATGCATTCCAATAACTTGTTCCGGGCGCTTAGTAACTGAAGCGATTTTTGTAATGGAGATAGAAGAAGTATTTGTAGCTAAAATGCAATTGGTGGGAGCGGAAGAATCTATTTGTTTAAATATTTCCAATTTTAATTCTGTGTTTTCGGTAGCGGCTTCTACAACAAGGTCTGCTTCCTTTACACCATCTGAAAGTGAAGTATTAGTAAGAATTGATTTTAGAGCAGTTGCTTTTTCATCTTCTGTTATCGATCCTTTTGTTACCTGCCGGTCAAAATTTTTACCAATTGTTACCAGCGCTTTATCTAATTGATCTTGCGAAACATCAACCAATGTTACAAGGAAACCTGCTTGTGCAAAAACATGGGCAATCCCATTACCCATTGTGCCAGCCCCAATAACAGTTACATTCTTCATATTTTAAATTAAGGGGACAAACCTAGTAAAAAGATCGTGATGATTTTAAGATTTGCGTTAGAGAGAATACTTAGGTTAAGTTTTATTCAAATTCTATTGGCGGCAACGATCGTTCTTTTAACTCCTTTTCATAGAGCTTGCGGTACTTTTTATTCTTTTTTACACCAACGCTAGTAGCCATTCCACTAAAGGTCATTTTTACAATGTAATTGAAGAATGACCTGTCTTGCAGGCGTTCAAAATAAACCAGGCCAGTTCTGCCTTTATTGTTCTTTTTGATAATAAAAGTATTCGCTAAAAAGGAAACAACATTTTGAATAAAAGTTGATTGATCTACCTGCCCTTCTTTTATTAGTTTAATACGCAGGTTACTATAATACATGTTCATTTCCCCTAACGAAAGTTCATCATGTCCAATAGCCCTTAGCTGTAAGGAATCAATTCTTCCAGATTTTATAATAACGTTGGAAAGAGGCGCCAATACAGGGTTTAAAAAGCTTAAAGAAGTTGGCTTCATCTTGAGTGTCATTAAAAATCCACTTAAACTATCGCTATATGATTCTCTTACTCTAAGCGCAATTTGTGCAGAATCCATTAAGAAGGCATTCAAGCTTAAGGAAAGCGAATCTGTTTCAGCAATGTTCCTGTTTTTAATGTTGGATATATTGCCGTTTAAATTAGTCAGGTATAAAGTTCCTTCCTCCCTGGTTTTTGCATTTCGTTCCGTGTAGGTTAGCAGGCCATCAAAAAGATTAAGACGCCTAACCGAAACGGGAAGCTTTAACTTTTGAATCATATCCACAGGAAGTGGTTTAATGATACCACCTAAAAAGGGCGGCTCTTTGTCCCGGTAAATAGTAATGACAGGATTTGAAACATTGATCGTATTTGCAATCAGGGCACTATCTTTTTGGTATGCTTCAAGATTAAAATCTGAAATTTTTAAAGCGCCTGACTTAAAGGTTATATAATCTGTTTGATACGGTGTGTTGGCTATTACCGAATCCCTTGGTTGTGTTGGATAATAGGAAAAGGAATCAAGCGATAGCGACTTGTTTTTATAGCTGTATTCTGCATTGTACCAATTTAAAGTGGTTGTGCTATCGGTATAATTTCCTGTGCCAGTGCGTAGCCAGGCTGATATGTTGTATTTCAAAAGTTCATTAAAATCAGTAAGGTAAGCCGATGAAAGATTTAGATTACCCAAAGACAACTCATTAACTAATAAGGTGCTTTTTACTTTTCCTAAACTAAAGCTGGTAGGGTTTTTAAGAAATAAATTTGTCACCGTGCCACTCCAAAATGGTTTGCCTTGTTTTGCTGATAACTTTAGGTTTGCCAATTGTACATCAACAGTTCCCTTTTCTACACCTATGATTTCGCCAGTTGGTTTTACAAATGTAGCTGCGGTGGTCTTTGCTGATAGGGATCCGATATTAGTTCCATTTGAACCTAAGAAAAGATTGGAAACATTTAATGAACTATTTGCTGAATAAGGAAAATGTATAAACGAAACAGAATCATTTTTGTGCAATGCTATATTAATAGTTGGTTCGCTTGCCGTAATTCTATCTATTTGAATGTCTGTTTTTGCTGTATTACTATCTTTAGCTGCACCATTATTCCATTTGGACATTGTGATCACAGGCTTTTGTAACGCAACATTTTCAATGCGGATATTATTTTGAAGCAATGAATTGATATCCGTGGTAAAATTTATACGTGGTGCATTGACAATTAAAGAATCTTTTCCTTTTATTTGTTTGAATGCAAATCCTGATATAAAGGAAGGTGCCTCGCTGTCGATGCCATAACTGGCCGCACTTATTTTTGAATCATTATTTTTAACTGACAGCATATTTCCATTAAGGATAAGCCCATTTACCTTAATGGGATTGTCGCCTTCTTTTTCCAGCGAAGCCAATTTTAAAACACTAAGAAAAGTGGAAGCTATTGTACTTCCGTTGTTGAAATTTAATTGTGAATTATTACCTGAAATGTTTTTTATTAAAAGGCTTGCGGTATTTTTTTTATTTTTTTTGCCTGGTGAGGTTTTTAAATTAATTGACGCGGATCGCCATTGAATATTATCTATAATAATTTTTTCTTCCAGGTCATCGAGCAACATATTTTTAATGATGACATCATTCATGTATCCCGTCAATCTATTGTTGGTGCTTGATAGCGAAATGCGTTCTGCAAGAATTAAATTACCAGGTGTTGAGCGTACGTTTCTTAATTGGGCTGTAACTTCTTTTAATTTTAAAACACCATTCGAAAATGAAAGACGGTCTACAGCCTGTCGTAAACCCTGCCGATTTTTTGATTCCAGTAATTGGTTGCTGAATAAACTTAGGTTGGCATTCTGTAGCGAGAAAGAAGAAGTTGGTCCCAGCTTCATATTTATTTGGCCATTTACAACATTGATCTTATTTAGTGTAACCAGGTCACCCACGGTTTCCAATGCGGAAAATAAATCAGTCTTTTTTCTTGAACGGCTAATACCCACACTACTATAATTAATAACCGGGTTATATAAAAACGCTTCTTGCGCTTTTACATTTTCCTCAAAGATCAATGCGTACCAATCCAGGCCGGTCAATTCAAAATAGGGAATTTTAAAATCGCGGAAATTGTGTTTTTGGCTGGCACTTAATTGGGTAGCTACTGTAAAATTGCTTAGTACAATTTTATTGTTATTAAAATGAACACTGTCAAATGTATAGGCAGAACTACTGTCCTCGCTATAAAGGCGGTAATCCCGAACCAGCATGTCAAAACGCTGAACCGACACAGGTTTGCTTGAATCTGCATTTATGCGTAAACCAAGCATTTCGAAATCATCTTTATTGGAATTAAAAAGTGAACGATTTTTTTTGCCGATAATATTAATGTTGATACCTGCATCTTTTACACCAATAAAAGCAAGGTCAAGGTCACCCGTTAATTCCTGGATGATCTGTTCCGGGTCCGGTCTTCCTTTTTTCTTTGCAGCAGTTCCCAGGGTATTCAGGTTAATTTCAATCAGCGGATTTTCGCAATAAACCGAATCGGCTTTTACCAGGTTGCGGCGGTACATAGCTTCAAAATCTACCCCGGCAAGTGTTAATTTATTAAAGTAAATATTATAACTGCTTTTGCTGCTGTCTGTTGCAATTGCACTAATGGTACAACTATCCATTAATATTCGTTTGCCAAACAGTTCAAGGTGAAAACGTTTAAAGGAAAGACGATGTCGACCACCTGGTAAGGTAATATTTTGATCTGTAGTTCGCAGTTCAATGCTTTGTTCATTTTCAACGAAAGCATCTCTTTTTTTAGAAGCGTTTGGTTTTCGTTTTAGATCAAAATAAATATTTGAAATAACGACCGGATCAGAAAGTGCCTTCATTTTATTTAAAAAATGCAATTGTGCATTGTTGATCAAAATGCGGCGAATGCCAAAATCATCCAATACATCAAGCATCGAATTATACAATTTCCCCATTTCCTGGGTAACGGATAATTCATCCCTAAAATTTTTTTCTGTCGTGTCTTTGCGCCAAAGCATGATCTGCACTTTCGGATCATCCAGTTGAATGGAATCGAGCAATAATTGTTTTTTCAGGATCAGCGGCCAAAAAGAATTGACCCTTAAATTAAGTTTGCTGAAATTGATTTTATAGGTTGTAGGTTGGGTTAAGCTATCTGTACTTATGAGTTCTGCTTTTTTTACCTGCAACTCCTTAGTAAAAAAATTGAAAGTCAATTTAGAAAGCTCCAGTTTTATTTTGCCTTTTGATTTTGTGGCGATCATTTCTTTTAAAACGCCACGGGCATTATTTACAAACCAAATATGCAAGCCAATTACAGAAAGTATTAAAATTCCGCAAATAACGATGAGTGTAGTAAGTAACTTTTTAAAACGAGGTTTGCTTTTGGCGGTGGCCATTGGGTGGAACAACTAATTTAAAGGCTAATATAACAAATGGAAGGCCACGTTTACCTCAAATTGGTTTGACCGGTCATTTTTACGCGTTTGGGCAAATAACTGCTTGAATAATGGCTAATATGTTTGGTTTATAACAAAACGTACAAGTGTGCGACGCAACAAAAGTTGATAGTAGCAATTCGGCAGGCTACACAAAAACCAGCAGTACCTCAAACTTTCCCAGGTCAATTAATATTTTTTCTTGTAGTCGCCACGTTTCCAGGCTTTAATAAATTCGTTCCATGCGGCAGGATTTAAGATACCCATGGGCGGTTGCTGACCCGCATAGTAAGCCTTGTTGGCAATATTGCGCATTTGGGCGGCAGCGGCGCCAGCACCATCGCCGGGTGTGGTGCGCAACAGAATTCTCCGGGTAGCCAGGTCATTATTTTTTCGTAGAATTTCTAGGTCGTCATCCGATACTTTGGAGTTAACAAAATCCCGTTCAAATTGCTGCCGGCTTGGCCTGGCTTTAATAATTGTTACTGGTAAATAAATCGTGTCCTCCACCAGCAATTGCACCACACTATATTGGTTGCCTTTAATATCTCTTGGAATTGTAATTGTTTTTGGCTGGTAGCTAATATGCGAAAATTCAACTTCGTCGCCTTTTAAAACAACTATTGAAAATACACCCTGGTTGTTGGTAATGGTTCCGCGGTTCTGTCCTTTAATGGTAATACTTACAGCCGGAATACCCACCAGGCTGTCTGCCGTCATTACCACCCCATATAATTGCACAACCGAATCTTTTACAGTTTCGAATTGCGCATTTGCTTTGCTGTTGAACAAAAAGCCGAATACAAACAATAAGGGTAAAAATTTCTTCATGTGTTTTGTGCTTTTTTTCCAGAGCGAAACCAGTGAAGCATGGAAATTAGGTAACCAAAAATAACTGACTAAAGCCTTCAACAACAAATATGCATAAATGTTTCAGTTAACTTTGCGACTTCATTAACAAATAGTTGAAACATGACCAGAGAAGAAGTGTTGAAGGCCCTTAGTAATGTGCAAGAGCCCGATTTGGGAAAGGACCTGGTGACCCTTAATATGATCCGCGACCTTGAAATTGACGGAAACAATGTATCCTTTACCATAGTACTTACTACCCCTGCCTGCCCGATGAAGGAAATGATGCAGAAGGCTTGTATTAATGCCATCACTATTTTGGTAAATAAAGATGCGGTGGTAAAAGTAAATTTCACATCAAGCACCACAACCATTCGTGCAGATAAAAATTCGGTTTTGCCGGGTGTAAAAAATATTATTGCCGTCGTAAGTGGCAAGGGCGGTGTAGGAAAAAGTACAGTTGCTGCCAATCTTGCTTTAGCACTTGCCCAGGGCGGTGCATCAGTTGGTTTGATGGATGCTGATATTTACGGACCGAGTGTACCGATAATGTTTGGTGTTCGCGGCGAACGACCACAAATGACGGAACGTGATGGTAAGGGAATGATCGTTCCGCTTGAGCGGTACGGAATAAAATTATTGAGTATTGGATTATTGGTAGATGAAAAAAGCGCTGTGGTTTGGCGTGGTCCAATGGTGAGCAATGCAGTCAGGCAATTTATTACAGATGTTTTGTGGGGCGATCTTGACTACATGATCATTGACATGCCGCCAGGAACCGGTGATATTCATTTAACCATAATGCAAACTGCACCGGTAACAGGTGTTGTGGTAGTAACTACTCCACAGGATGTAGCATTAGCTGATGCAAAAAAAGGTATCGCTATGTTTAGCCAGGCGCAAATGAATGTACCTATTATAGGGTTGGTAGAGAACATGAGCTATTTTACTCCTGCAGAATTACCCGAAAACAAGTATTATATTTTTGGAAAAGATGGCGGTAAACGTTTGGCTGATGAATATGACCTACCGTTTTTAGGTCAAATTCCGCTTGTTCAAAGCATCCGCGAGGGAGGTGATATTGGCATCCCGGTAATGATGGGTGATGATGAAATTAGTAAAAAAGCTTTTAGCGAATTTGCTGGCTATGTTGCAAGAAGTACATCAATGAGCAATGCGCATATGAGCAGTGAAGAAGTGGCTGAAGTAGTGGAGGAAAAATGATGGTATATTAGAGGTGATCAAACGGCTTTTATGAGATTCCTTCTTTTATTATTTGCCCTATGTTTTTGCGTTTCCCTTAATGCACAAAAGGTTTTTAAAATCAACCCTGGTCAAAAGATCAGTGATATTGTTCCGGTCAGTGAATTATATAATTTCACCGAATTTCATCCTGGAACTATTCTTTTTAAAAGCGGTAGCTATGCCAAGGCTTTAATGAATTATAATATCCTGAATGAAACTTTGGAATTTATAAACCCCAAAGGAGATACCCTTGCCGTTGCCGATGAAGCCAATATTAAACAGGTAACGTTAAACAACCATACTTACTATTATAACAAAGTTTACCTAAAAGAAATTGCACAATATGGTGATTTGATTTTGGCTGAACGCATTTACTTTTCTATTTCTAACAGGGAGAAAATTGGTGCCATGGGAACTGCGACTTCATCAACAGTTGAAACAAATAGTACGATACACATAAATAATGGCGTTGCGAAAGACCTTATCGTGCAGGAAGTGGTAACCTTAAAAAAAAGCAGTGTATTGTATATTGGAAATAAGTACAATTATTTTTTGCAGGTAAATAAAAAAAACCTGCAGGAAATGTATGATGAAAAGCATAAAGAGTTATCAAAATATATAAAAGACAACGCCGTGCAATATCATAGTCAAGAAGATATTCAAAATTTAATGACGCACTTTAATAAATAATATTTTGACTTTGTAATAAGAATTTTTCCGGAAACAGCCCTTATGTACAATCTCCCTTATTTTAAAGAAAAAAATTACGACGTTGTCCTTCAATTTATGAAGGATCATCCTTTTGCACTTCTTATTGGAAGTTCACAAGATAACCCGGTTGCCACCCAGGTTCCATTTTTGTTTGAGGAAAGAAATAACAAATTGTTGTTGAAGGGGCACATTATGCGCAGTACTGATCATCATTTAGCACTGGCAGAAAATAATAATGCGCTTTGTGTTTTTACGGGTGCGCATTCCTATGTCAGTGCCCGTTTATATAAAGACCAGCAAACAGCTTCTACCTGGAACTATATGTCTGTACATGCAAGAGGAAAAATTAATTTTTTAGGGGAAGAAGAATTGCTTAACATCCTGCAACAAACCACTGATCTCTTTGAAAATGATCTAGCTTCTCCTGCCAATTATAAAAATCTTCCACCAGCGTATGTGGAGCGCTTAGCAAAAGCCATCATAGCTTTTGAAATTGAAGTGGACTCAGTTGAAAATGTATTCAAGCTAAGCCAGAACAAAGACAAGGAAACCTACCAAAAAATTAAGCAACATTTGGATGGCGGAGATGCCGATGCAAAAAAAGTGGCAGCAGAAATGAAAAAAAGAAATGATCAACTTTTTAAGTGATTATTGTTTCTGGAATTTCCAGCTTTAACCAGTCTAAAGCATTTTTGTAAAGCAGTTTTTCTTTTGTTCCTGTTTCTAAATCCAAACTTTCAATAAGTGCTCCAGGCCTGTGTTCGCCTAAAGGAAATGGATAATCCGAACCAAGGCAAATTTTTTCATCGCCCATAACCGAACGCAAAAATTGAAATGCTTTTTCATCATGAACAAGGCTGTCTACCCAAAATTGATCAAGGTATTCTGTTGGATTAATGGGGTTGTCAATTGCAACTAAATCAGGTCGTACATTATATCCATGTTCTATTCTTCCAAGGGTGTAAGGGAAAGACCCGCCACCGTGTGCAAAAGCAATACGAAGTTTGGGATAACGTTGCAGCACCCCGCTAAATATTAAAGAGCAAATGGCACGTGTGGTTTCTGCAGGCATACCAACCAGCCACGGCAGCCAATATTTTTGAATATCTTTTTCGCCCATCATTTCCCATGGGTGAATAAATAATGCACAATCCATTTTTTCTGCCGCTTCAAAAAACGGGTCAAATTCCGGCTCGCCTAAATTCTTTGCATTAACATTTGTGCCAATTTCAAGTCCCGGCATTTTAAGTTCTTTCAGGCACCTTTCCATTTCCCTGATCGACAGATCAACATCCTGTAATGGTACGGTGCC
>JAKFCI010000093.1:0-4806 GCA_036676725.1 Chitinophagaceae bacterium | reverse complement strand
GAATTAGCAGATGGGCCAAAACCAAAAATCAGCAGCACGGATTATGAGTCATTAACCAAGGCAGTGAAAGCAGCTATTGCGTGTTTATAAATCGGGGCAGACTAATTAGTCGGTTTCTTTAATTGATTTGGATGCGTGCAGGTGAACAATTTTCCATTCTTCTTTCTCCTTAACAAAAACAATCGTTCTCCTGTATAAAGAATTATTCCCTTCGCCCAAATGAAAAGTAACTATGGCAGTTTTATAATAAAGTTGAATGAACAGGTCCTTAGGAGTGATTGAAAGTTTAAATGTATTTAAAGGATCAGTAAATTCAGGAAAAAGCTTTATCCAGGTTTCTTCAATTTCATTTTTCCCACTCCTTCGTTTTGCTTCTTCCCATACAGGATAAAAAATGGTTGCATCTTTTGCAAATGAGTTTCTAAATGTTTCCCACTCCAGGTTGTTAAATGCATGTAGAAATTTTTGCGTAGCGTTTACTACTTCCAACGAATCATTGGCCTCAGCTTTCGTATGAAAGAAGGATGCAAAAAATAAAGTAAAGCAAATGATCCTAAAAATTTTTATCATACTAATGAATTTAAAATACCAGCCAGGATTAATTTATACTGTAAGTTAAAATCTATATCCATCTTTTCTCCTTGCCCTTATTATTATTTAAGCAATGATACCAGATTGCCAGCATCTCCTTATATATATCTGCAATAAAATATTTTATGTTTTGGCTGTTATTGGTATTATGTAAAAAAGGCTGTGAGATAGTTGATTGAACACGAACAAAGCCAAAAAAAAGTCCCCCGGAAAACCGGGGAACTTTAATGAAAGTTATTCCTGCTTATTCATAATACATTAAACTTCTTTTAACCACCTGAGTGGGTTTGTCTTTACCGTCGTAAGTGGTTCGTTGGGTCCAGTTGCCTTTATCATCGTAATTATCATATTTGTAGGTTTTCTTTTCGGCTTTTGATTGGCCATCTGCTACGTAGGTGTATTCTTCTGCTGACATGTCCCCTTTATCATTCACTTTAGCCGTGCCTTCATAAGTAGCTTTGCCGGAACTGTCAGTAACTTTGCCTCCCAGGAAATGGGTTTTATCATATTTCATATCAAAGGTTTCCTTCAATTTGTCGTTCATATCGAACAGCTTGCCACTGTACACAATGGCATATTCATTTTGCATGAGGTCTTTATAATAGCCATCTTGTTTACCCGTGGAGTCATATCTTTTTCCGCCAAGGTATTTACCATCTTCGCTAATCTCGGTCTCTACACGTGAAACAATTTTGCCGTCTTTCTTTGAGCCAAACTCGGTAACCACGCCAGCATCGTTACGTGTGGCAAATTCTTCTGAAACCACTTTACCCGAACTGTCTTTTTTCATGTATGCTGTTTGGTAACCCTTCTCATCAAAGTAAGTGTAGTTGGTAAGTGAGTCTGGTTTTTCTGCGCCAGTACTATCTATATTCATAGTTGTTTCGGTAATGCTTTTTACTTTGCCTTTCAGGTTTTGCTGCACAAGGTCAGAGGTCATGGCAGTTGCTTGTGCTGTGTCCTTTTTTGTATTGTTATCACAAGATGTGAAAAGCGCAATGCCAAATAGCAGGAGAAAGAATGGTTTCATGTTGTTAGTTTTGGTTGATGAATAAATTGAATTTAACTATTTATGATGGCCTCTGCTAAATTATTATCTGGGTATCCTTTGGTCTTAATGCTATTGGAATACTAATAAATTCAATTATAATATTTTTGTTTATACGCAGTTGTTAGTGTTCAATTTAAATGCATCCTGGAATACATAAATTACACCAACAACCTGCGTTTTTCATTTCTTTTTTGTAAACTATTTAGTGATGAACAAAAACTGTTTTCTAATATTATTTGTGCTTATTTCGGCCTGGAGTTGTAAAACTTTAACTACACAAACAGCTTATGGTAGTTCTGCAAGTTATGCTCAATACGGAAAACCCTTTGATAATGTACCTGACCGGCAGGATGTAACTATTTACCAGGTTAACATGCGTGTATTTAGTAAAGAGGGGAATTTCAAAGGTGTTATAGCCCGCCTGGATTCAATCAAAGCACTGGGAGCGAATGTAATTTACCTGATGCCACATTATCCTGTTGGCAATGTCAGGGCTGTGAATTCACCCTATTGTATACAGGATTATAAGGCTGTAAATCCTGAATTTGGTTCGCTTGAAGATCTGCGTGAGCTGGTAGATGGTGCCCATACCAGGAATATGGCAGTAATGATTGACTGGGTGGCTAATCATACCGCTTACGATCATGAATGGACAAAGAATAAATCATGGTACGTGCAGGATTCAGCCGGCAATATTATTCATCCGCCTGGTACAAATTGGAGAGATGTGGCGCAATTAAATTTCAACAATGCAGATATGCGACTGGCATTAATTGATGCAATGAAGTATTGGGTATATGCCGCAAACATTGACGGTTTTCGTTGTGATTACAGTGATGGTCCCCCGGTTGATTTTTGGAAGCAGGCGCTCGATACTTTAAACAATATTAAAACGCACAAGTTGCTGCTGATGTCTGAAGGACGCCGCAGCGAACATTACAAGATTGGATTCGATTATAATTTTGGATTTCGGTTCTTCAGCACGTTAAAAAATATTTACGAACGGGGCCGTTCTGTACGTGCTATTGATAGTTTAAATGTTTTAGATTACACAGGAACTTCAGATGGACAAACTATCATCAGGTATACATCTAACCATGATGTGAATGGCTCTGATGGTACACCATTAGAATTATTTGGTGGTAAAAAAGGCTCTATGGCTGCCTTTGCAGTGGTGGCTTATATGAAAAGTACACCCATGATATATGGTGGGCAGGAAGTAGGAACACCGCACAGGTTGACTTTTCCGTTTACCACAACAAAGATCGATTGGACACTCAACCCGAATCTCAAAGAAGAATACAAACGCATCATCGCATTCAGAAACAGTAGTGCGCCGGTGAGAAGGGGTGCGTTGAAATCGTATAGCACCGATGATGTTTGTGCATTTACAAAAACACTTGGAGGAGAAAAAGTGCTGGTACTTTCAAATCTGAGAAACAAACCCATTTCGTATTCGGTTCCTTCAGACCTGGCAAATACTTCCTGGAAGGATGCCTTTAATGGTTCTGAAACAACATTGACCCATACGATAACCCTTGAACCCTATTCATACATCGTATATCAAAATTGATTGCAGATTTAGTATCTAATATTTTTGCTGAATATTCTGGAGGTTGGTTATTGGTGTAATTGTAAGAAAGGGAGGAGGTAATTACTTTAAACACCTACACCGGCTTAATATAGGAACCAATATTATGCTCATTGCTTCTTTCTATTCAGAGTAATTAGATTATTGATTTGGTCAACTGCCTTTTCAAAACGCTGTTTCCAATTCCCGCTTATTTCTACAATGTCAATATTATGGTCTATCAAAACTTGTCGGTGTGAATGGTCTAATAAATTTCTATTTGCCTCACTCAATCTTGTTCCATCTTGAAAATATTTAACATCGTTGTTGAGATATAGATAAAGATTGGCCTTATTGGATATGTGTATGTCTGCATTTACTTCAAGCTCTTTTTCAAAGATAAATTTGGAATAAGATTTTGTTGTGTGAATATCAGTATCAACAATTACAAGTGGACTTTCTCCTAAAATCGATTTATCAATTCTTTTTGCATGTTCTGTTGCTACTAGATGCAAGTCGTCAAAGGTGAAAGAGTTTGAGTTTGCAATAATTTCTCTTCCTGCTTCTAAAACCAAACTGCATTTAAAATGTTTTGAAAGTTTTTCTGTTAAGGTTGTTTTGCCTGTAGATTCAGTTCCTAGCACAATAACCTTCATTGCAAAGTCAGGCTTCACACTGTCAGGTAAAAATTTCCAATAGGTAAATAGATCGTTACGAATATCGGAAGCCGAAACAGGGAATAGTTTTTTGGGAATGTCAAAAGCAATATGCTGAATATTCATGTAGGCGGCAACGAAGTTGCCGTATTCTTCCGATGTAACCAGAAGCGAATAATCCAGGAATTCTTTTTTAAAAATGTTTGCCCAGATTTCTGAAACTGATTCAGAAGATTCTGATGTATTTGGCAATTCACTTTCTAAATAATTAAAGATTTTTACTTCAACTTTCTTTTGATTTTCAAATGTTTTTTGAATCCATGAAGCTCTGACCGTACCGGGTATATTTTCTTTATCACTACAACAAACTAAAACAGTCAGCAAATCGCACTTTGTTAAAGAGAAATTTATCATTGCTTCATGTCCTTTGTGAAAAGGCAAAAACTTACCAAATACAAATGCTTTAACCAATTAATACATTTTTAGTGTTTCTTCAAATGTATTGGATTGTTGTTTATATCAGCTAACATTTATTGCTGGTATATATCTGGAGTTTGGTTGTTGGTGTAATTGTAAAAAGGACTGGAGGTATTTGATTGAACACCAACAACGACGTAATCTGAAAGCTATTGTTTTGTGTATGTATGGTGACCGCCAATATCATCAGCAACTAATTTCAAGAGTGGCCAGGTTTTGCTTCCATCGAAGAATACAATTTGTTTGAAGTCTCTTGGATAGACTGAAGAACCAAAATAATTTAGCTTTTTCAAACCGTAAATGCCTGTTATTATCGCATTATTCGATTGAATCACAATCCTGGCAATAGCATAACCTGTCATGTTAGTAAGCACTCGCGGATAAGTAATTATTGTATCCCGATGACTAATTTCCTTGATGATAAAATCATTTTTAATTAATGCATTTTTTACCTTCTGATG
>JAKFCI010000092.1:0-6066 GCA_036676725.1 Chitinophagaceae bacterium | reverse complement strand
ATTGCTTTTTGAGGGATTGGATAGAATCGTGCCCGATTTGTATAACCTAAAGGACCAAGTTCTTGAATGGCATCACCCCAACGAACAAGATCATAAAAACGATATCCTTCCATTGCAAACTCCCAGCGTCTTTCGTTTTTAATCATCCTGCGCATAGAATCCTGGGTTACTGTTGGTGTAATATAAGGTAATACAGTACGTGTTTTACTTTCGTCGCCTGCAGCTCTGCTTCTTACTAACTCAAGGTTTTCAGCAGCGGTTAAACGATCATCGCCTTCATTCGCTGCTTCTGCTAACATTAATAAAACATCAGCAAAGCGCAAAATCCTGTGGTTGATCCATCCTGCTTCACCTTGTCCGGTTAAATAACCTGTTAATGTGCGAATTGCAGGATCGTTACCGGTATACAGTTTTTTATTCCAATACTTTTGAGCTAATCCTCCGTTTCCATCCGGGTTTGTATATGCAGGAAGCGTCGCACCAAAGCCGCCTTGTGCAGGTCCGCCATCAAATTGACCAGAGAATAATATTGTTTTTGCTTTTCTTGGATCTGAATTTGGCCACTCATTTACAAGTTTGTCTGTCGGCGTATTCCATCCCCATCCAAGATTCCACTCCTGTGGTGCGCCATTCTGCCTTACCTGCTGCATGGTTCCCCAGGCAGTTCCATTATAAAGTGCGCCATTGGTGGCTGCACCAGCACCAACGTGAGCCTGCATTTCAAATATAGATTCTGATCCATTTTCTCCTTCATTTCGCCAGATATCAGAAAAATCATCCATCAAACTATACTGATTAGAAGCTTTTACTTCTGTAGTAAGTCCTACAACATTGCTCCAATTTCTACGGAAAAGATGTGTTTGTGCCCATAAGGTATTAGCTGCGCCTTTTGTCAACCTTCCAGTATAACCAGGGCCATACGCAGTATTTTCCATAGGTAAATACTGAGCTGCAACAGTTAAATTGGAATCAATGAATTCGTAGATTCTTGCAGCAGGTGATTTATCTAAAATACCATCTGTCGGATTAACAACTCGAAAATTGATCAAGGGAACATCCCCATAAGTTTTTACCAAGTCAAAATATGCGTAAGCTCTAAAAAAGCAAGCTTCACCAATATTGCGTAGAGAAGCCTCATCTAAAGAGGGTAATTCGCTTGCAGCGAATAGGGTTTCATTAGCCAAATTGATCATGGCATAGTGATTATTCCAGTATTCATTTGGAGCCCAGTCGTCTTTTGAATATTGGTAGGTATCAAACTCTGCAACAATTTCTCTACCGTCATTCGCATCACTTCCTTTTTGCGCATCGTCATCGCGGATGCTGTGAAAATCTACCCATGGCAAAGTAGAAAAACCGGTACTATTCCTTAAATAGGAGTACATACCCAAAACTTGACCTTCTAATGCCCCCTGGTTAAGATCTTCAAGTGTAGCCGTCAAAGGTTTACGGTCTAAAAACTTCTTACAGCCTCCGATTGTAATCAATACGGGCACCGTTAAAAGTATTGTACAGGCTAAGATTATATTCTTTTTCATTCCTAAGAATTAAAATAATTTAAAAAGTAACATTTAAACCAAAAGTGGTAACACGAGGCAAAGCTCCACCAGCATTATCAAAACCAAAGGCAGTTGCATCACCACCAAATTCTGGCGCATAACCCAGGTTATTTTTCCAGGTCTTTAAATTCTGCACGTTGGCATAAATGCGCAAATTGCTGATCTTCAACCTTGATACAAGATTCCTGGCAAAGTTGTATCCTAATTGCAAATTCCTGATCCGGAAGTAACTTCCATCTTCAATATTATAGGTAGAACCATTATAATTAAATCGGTCGCCCTGGCTGATTAAAGGTACCCAGTTGGATGTACCTTCCCCATTCCATCTTTCAATTTTATCGCCTGCGTAATTAACACGCTGGAAAGGTGATTCCAAAGAACCCCATGTTCTGAATATTTCATTTCCATAAACACCAGACGCATCAATACCAAGGCTTAAGCCTTTATATGAAAGGTTGATACTTGTTCCATAAGAAAAATCAGGTGTCGGATTCCCGATAACAGTTCTGTCATCTGCAGTAATTACACCATCGCCATTCACATCTTTAAATTTAAAATCACCCGGGCGATAAGCGCCTACTGCAGATGCAACTGGTGATTTTAAAATGTCGGCATAACTCTGGTAAATTCCTTCTACAACATAACCGAAGAAAGAAGCGATTGGATAACCTGGTAATGTTCTAGATTCAGCACTTCCATTATTTTGGAAACCCCTGATCAACACTCCTGTAGGTAACTCGTCACTTAAACTTTTGATTTCATTATTAAGAAAGGTAATATTACCTCCAATATTTAGCGTAAAATCCTTAGATAAATTCTGTGTCCAGTTACCAGACAATTCAGTTCCCCAGTTTCTTAAATTACCACCATTCACCAATTGGTTTTTTAAACCAATTTCACTACGGTCAACAAATGTCAACAAGTCTTTAGTTGTTTTGTCAAAGTAGTTTGCTTCAAAATGTAATTTATTTCCAAAGGCATTTAATTCAACCCCAATTTCTTTTGCACTAACAGTTTCCCACTTCAAATCCGGGTTAGGAATATATTCAATATCAGCTGCAGTATATACGTTTTGACCAAAAACTGCATTATTACCAGTACGAAGGTTTGGATAAAAAGGATAATCTAACGGGCTTCCGTCAAGTCGGGAAGCAGTTTGATTTCCTAAAACACCAATGGAACCTTTCAATTTAAGAAAATCAAATATTGACTGGTTGGCCATGAAAGCTTCTTTAGTTATGTCCCATGCTGCACCTAAAGCCCAGAATTGTTGGTGGCGGTTTTTTGCAGGGATTCTTGAAGAAGCATCATCTCTGTAAGATGCATTTAAGAAATATTTATTTCTATAGTTATATAAAGCCCGACCTAAATACGAAACTGTTGAAGATTCACTTTGGCTGGAACCAGCAGAAAGATTGGAAGGATCCTGGAAACCACTAGTAATATACCAGAATCTTTCATCATTTGGAATAGGGAGACCAGGGAAAGCCGCCTGGCTTGCATTTGCACTCCTGTTGAAATTTCCAAAATAATAAGTGGTAAACCCACCAGTAAGTGCAATACCATGGTCGCCAAAGTCTTTTTTGTAGTTTAAAATATGATCTTGCTGAAACTTTTTATAAGACTGGTCATTTTCCCGAAGACTGGTTGTTTTGCTCCAAAGTTCAGGGGTATTTGTTATAGGATTATAAGCGTAATACAAAGGAGTATAAACTCTTGTATTTACATTACTCAAATCACCATAAACTGTAGAACGGAAAGTGAAGTTTTTAAGAAATGCAACTTCGCCAAATACGCTTCCCACTGTACGATACTCAATGCTTTTTGTTTTATCCCACTCATTTTCTAAAACAATCAAAGGATTAATAACACCGGAGTTTTGAAGGCCTACATCAAGTCCTGAATACAGATCCATATTTAAACTATCCGGTCCATATGGATTTTTTACAAAAAAGCTTTTCGTATCTGCTGACACTTGTGGCATTACCTTCCTGGCTGCATCTAATACCCATCCTGCACCATAAGGGTTGTTTTGACGAGATACGTTTAAATTAATTCCAATTTTTATGGCATTGTTTATTTTAAACTCATCTCCTAAAGAAACTAATAGTTTCTCAAGTTTTTCCCGCCTGATAATGCCCTCATCTAAAGTATAACCCAAACCGAAATTGAACCTGTTCTTTTCAGTACTTCCTGAAATACTCAGGTTACTGTTACTGAACTTTCCGGTTCTTGTAACGGCATCTATCCAGTCTGTATTTGAATTTAAACCACCATAATCATAAGGATCGGTAACACCATTGTTGGCTCTTTCTTCTGCAAATAAAGTAGCGAACTCGTCTGCAGTTGCCAAATCAATTTTATCTACTAGCTTTTTAGTTCCAAAATTTGTATTAAGGTTTACAACCACTTGTCCTGCTCTAGCCTTTTTAGTGGTAATGGCAATTACCCCGGTTGCACCTCTAACTCCAAAGATCGCAAGGGAAGAAGGATCTTTTAGCACCTCGATCGACTCAATATCGTTCGGGTTGATGTAGTCAATGTTATCATTGAAGATACCATCTACAACATATAAAGGTTTTACGGCACCAATACTCACGGTACCGCGAATACGAATATCAGGTGCCTGACCCGGTGTGCCACTACTAATTACTGACAAACCCGCCACTTTACCTTGCAAAGAAGATAAAGGGTTGGTATTTGGACGGTCTGCAACTTCTTTCCCTGAAATTTTTACAATGGAGCCGGTTAAGTCCCGCTTGGCTGCGGTACCATAACCAATTACCACTACTTCCGAAAGATCGGTAGCGGCAGCTGCACTTGACAAGGCAATATTAAGCGAAGTATTAGCACCTACTTTTTCTTCGCGGTCGGCATAGCCAACATAACTAAATACCAACACGCTGTTCGCATTGGGAACTACAATACCATAGTTTCCTTCCGCATCAGTTGTTGTTCCTGTGTTTGTTCCCTTAACTGTAATAGAAACACCGGCCAATGGCTCACCGGTTTGAGCAGTTACCCGCCCAGTAATCCGGGTTCCTTGTGCCATAACCTGCATGCACATTAGTAAAATAAAAAGTGACATTAACTGTACACGCTTCATAATACGCCACCAAGAAGTAGGAGTAAAAGCAGTAATCGTTTTTTTCATTCGGAGTTAATTATTAATTAAAGAGCATTAGTTCAGTAAATACGCTGCAGAGAAACTTTATTTAAGATAAGTAAGTCATTTGCTTCATTGCAATTACAAATTGCATTGTTCGATTTTAAAAAAGTTATTGTGGTAAATGAAGTTTTGATAAGCATTTTTACTATTTATTCGCAGTTTCTAAAGCCTCTGAAAAGCAATACATTAAGTCAAATCTAAACTGAAAAAATAATATTAACAATTTCTTTTTGACAAATGGTAGATTTTTTCAAAAAAGCTTTATGATATTAAATTCTTACATAATTCGTTCATTATTTAATGGTATTTACCTCGTTCTACCTTTGGTGTTTTGATAGTAGGTGATTTCAGAAAGGAATTTTCAACGTTAGCAGCGTCGCTTTTTCTTGAGTTGATTTAAGTTTCCAGCATCAAAACTTTTGTCGAAGGAGAAATTTTTATTCGGAACGGGCAAAATATACGCTCAGTCATTTTAGTTATTAATGGGCTTGTATAAATTTTCAGGGAGGGATGATGACCGGGGAAATGAATTTTTTATGCATTACCTGGATGCAGGCAAAGCTTGCGCTTTTTCATTGGTGTGTGGGCATGGGAAAGAGACTAGCGAGTTGATGGCTAAAGCAATGACTTACGCCTGATGAAAAACTTCCGGTAAAGGTATTTTACATTTACACCGGTCAAACATCGAGCCTCATTACCCTGGAAAAGGCATTGTCGAGATTATTACCACGCAAAAGATTTTACCGATCTTCAACCTTAGCATGCAAAATAAACAAGCATGGAAATAGCCGGGTACGTAGCTTCTCTTATCATTGGAATTTCGTTAGGTTTAATTGGCGGTGGTGGCTCTATTTTAACGGTACCGGTGTTAGTTTACCTTTTTGGTGTTGAGCCAATTTTGGCTACCGCCTACTCTCTTTTTATCGTTGGCAGTACCAGTTTAATTGGTGCTCTTCCAAAATTCAAGCAAGGCCTCATAAATATTAAAACCGCCATCATTTTTGGAATTCCTTCCATTATTGCGGTGTTCGCAACACGAAAATTTATTGTTCCTAATATACCGGATGTAGTTTTTAGAATAGGAGATTTTGATTTTACAAAAGCGCTTTTAATGATGCTGTTGTTTGCGATACTCATGTTGGTTGCATCCATATCTATGATTCGTAAAAAAACTGTTGTTGCGGAAGAATCAATGGTGCAACAGAAATTTAATTATCCTTTGATTTTAGTAGAAGGTGTCCTTGTAGGAACCTTGACGGGTCTTGTGGGTGCAGGGGGTGGCTTTTTAATAATACCAGCCCTTGTTTTATTGAGCAAACTTCCCATGAAGCAAGCAGT
>JAKFCI010000091.1:0-11517 GCA_036676725.1 Chitinophagaceae bacterium | reverse complement strand
CTTCCTGCACTATCTTTTGTTCATGGCTTTTTAATTCCCGTGTCTCCGGGTCAAGCACCATATATTCTTCTTCAACCCCGAGCGTAAAACTGCTGTAATTCAAGTGACCCATAATTTCAATTCAAAATTTTGATGTTATATTTTTTCCAGCACCAGTAATTCTGTGCACCACCTGTTGTGTCACTCACTTGTACGTTCCATAATGCTATGCAACTCTTACACTACATGTATTATCAATAAGTGAAAAACATCAACACTTTTGATGGAGCGTGGCAGCAAAATATAAAATGAGTAAAAAATATTTATTAAACCAGTGGCTTTTTATTTACGCTCGATTTCATGTACTCGCCCCACGTTAAATTATCCTGTCCATCTTTTTGTTCCATTGCCCTTTCTATTGCGTAATTCGCGGCATTTTCCACCACCCATTCAAAATTATCTTCGCCAACGCTTGTACGTTCTGCATCCGGTGCAGGGTTACAAAAATCAATTGCATAAGGAACACCATCACGTATGGCTAATTCCACTGTATTAAAATCATATCCCAAATAATTATTTATACGCAAAACAATTTCTTCCATTTGTTTTATGCGTTCGGCACTTGGTGCAAAATTTGCCGAATAGCGCAGGTGATGCGGGTTACGTGGTTCGTAACTCATAATGTGCACATGCTTTCGGCCAATACAATAGATGCGGTAATATTCTTCGAAAATTATTTCTTCTTGCAACATCATTACCAATTGGCCTGTTTCCGCATGCTTTTTATAAAAATCATCCTGGTCATGTAGTTTGTAAACATTCTTCCAGCCGCCGCCTGCAAATGGTTTCATGTATGCAGGAAAACCAACATATCGGAAAATAGAATCCCAATCCAAAGGATAGGCAAGATTTGAAAATGATTCATCATTTGTATCTATTGGCAACTCGTAGGAGGGAAGCAAAACCGTTTTTGGCACCGGCACGCCAATTTTTGTCATCAGGCAATTGTTGAAATACTTTTCATCGGCACTCCACCAAAAAGGATTATTAATAACGGCAGTACCCGTAAGGGCAGCATTTTTTAACCAGGCCCGGTAAAACGGTACGTCCTGCGAAATTCGGTCAAATACAACCGCGTAACCACTTGGTTCACCCTGCATTTCTTTTGCAATGCGAACGGGTTCTGCGGTAATGCCATCAATGCCCTTGCTGTTAATCTTTTCTATCAAAGCCATAGGAAACGAGCGTTCCTGTCCAAATAGAATTCCTATCTTTTTCATTTTTATTATTTATTGATGAACAATACACTTTAAAGTACGACTAAATTCTAAAGTGAAAAAAGAATTTACTATTACCAAAATGGCTTTTGGTCAGCTAACAAAACTTCTATCCCTTATTTTTGGCCAAATGGACATTGTAGAAATTGAGACAATTGTGTTAGAACAGAAAATCATCACGTCAACCTTCTTAAAACGCGATGTTATTGTTGACTTTTATTTACCCAAAAGGGTGAAAAATAATGATTCGATGCATCTGCTTTTGATCAACGATGGCCAAGACCTTTCTAAAATGAATTTTTTGGAAATGTTGAATAAGCTTTCAGCTAATAACGAAATTCTGGACCTGTTTTGCGTAGGTATTCATGCTGGTGAAAGAAAACAGGAATATGGTACAGCTAACATTCTTGATTTTGGTCAACGCGGCGCACTTTCTTTTCACTACAATCAATTTATACTGCAGGAATTAATTCCATTTATTGTTTCCAATTATTCAATATCAAATTTTAAAACAAAAAATATTGCAGGTTTTTCTTTAGGAGGGTTAACAGCTATTGATATGGTTTGGAACAACCCGGCCGAGTTTTGCGTGGCTGGTGTTTTTTCAGGTTCATTATGGTGGCGTACAAAAGACCTGCACGATGGTTATGACGAGGATATACACCGGATCATGCACCAGCAAATAAAGCAAGGTAAATATCACCAGGGTTTGCGTTTTTATTTTACCACAGGTTCTTTAGATGAAACAGCTGATAGAAATAACAACGGAATTATTGATTCTATTGATGATACTCTGGCTTTAATCGATGATTTGAAAGCTAAAGGATATACAGACAAGGATATTAAATATATTAATTACGAAGACGGCAAGCACGATGTGGAAACCTGGGGCAGGGCCATGCCTGATTTTTTGCGCTGGGGTTGGGGCACCACAAATGAAACAGAAGAAATTTTTGAAAGTTGCTAAAATAAAAAAAGCCGGTTCATTTGAACCGGCTTTTTTTATTTTATTAGTGTGTTGCTTTAGAAATTCAAGCGGATGCCTAACTGGCTTGTCCAACGTGAACTATTGAAAACTCCATCGGATACATTATATCTTCTTCTTGAAGAAGATGGTGTGTACTTGTAACGTGGTGTTAGATCAGTTGCACTAACAAAACTTTCAAAACTTAAAATATTTAGCTGATCATTAGTTAAGAAATATTGTCTTCCCCAACTTCTTTTCAGCATATTTCCAAAGTTGAAAACATCGTAAGAAAGCTGAAGTTGGTAAGTTTTAGCACCTAGCTTAACATTAAAATCTTGCTGCAATTTCAAATCAAATACATTAGTAAATGGTAATCTTGCTCCATTACGTTCTGCATATTTTCCACGTTGTTTATTAAGGTATTTATCGTTTTCAATAAACTCGTTGAAAAATGCTCTTTGCTGGTCAGGTGTGTAAGTTACATTGCCAACTGAATTGGGAAGGAAGACCATGTTTGCTAATTGCGCTTCAGTAGGTACAAAAATGAGGTCATTTGTTTCAAAATTATCCGCATCACGTACCATTCCCCTGTTCAAAACATAACTAAATGTATTTCCGCTCTGTCCGTTGTAAACAAATGAAATAGTAGTAGCTAATCTATTTTTTGCATAGGTGAATTTTTTTGCAGTGTATGCATTAATTCTATGTCCTGGATCAAAATCGCTGGTTGATAGGGTAATGAAATTTCTACCGTTCACCGTTTCCATAAATTGCCACTGTGAGCTGTTTTGAGAACTTGTTCCTTCGTTCAATACAACAGAATTTCCATAAGAATAATTGGCATTAAAAGCCCAACCATTATTCCATGATTTATCGATGGTAGTAGTGAAACTATAAGAAAAACCTTTATCACCTTCGTTGTTACTTAAAAGATAAATACCAGTATAAGGTGAAGAGCCATTTGAACGCAAAGGAATATTTACAGGGAAGTTTCCACTTAAATCGTAAACATTCCTGTTATCAACACCAACTGCTTGCTTTGTTGGAGGAAGGATGCTTACTTTTTTATAATTTATTTCATTTATGTTTTTAGTATAAATTCCTTCCATTGAAAATCTCCAGCTATTGCCTAAGTTTTTATCAAAACCAAGAGAAGTTCTTAGTACTTTATTGTTTTTAAAATCCTTGGCTAGTAAATCTATTTGGCCAGAAGGGCTAGGTAAAGTAATTCCAAAATCACTTGCTTCATACTGACCAAATGGATTTTCACGGAATGCAACATTGCTACGTTGAATACCGCCAACGCTAATTCCATTGTTGTTATAAACACCACCAGGCCAAACCAAAGGAACTCTTCCTGTAAACAAGCCAACACCACCTTTAACCGTAATGTTTTCTTCACCAGCTCTGTAAACAAATCCAATGCGTGGATTAAGTGACCATTTTGGATCTGAAATCTGCCCGGAACGTGCACCTTTTAAATCATAATATTGAGAAATTTTTGCAAGAGCAGTATCATTAAAAAACTTGTCTTCTCTTGGCGTAGTTAAAAATTTCGTATTATCTGCACGAAGGCCGATTGTCACTGTCAAGGCATCATTTACCTTAATTTCATCACTGGCAAAAAATCCTAAGCGTAATGTGTTGAATTTAGCAGCTGCATTAAGTGATTGGTCACCTGATTTTCCTGGATCAAGTAAAGAATATGACCGGTTATAGGTTGAAGCATTTCCTCCAGTCATAAAAGTTTGCAAGTCTGGAAAAACGTACGAACCATAATTCTGACGAATAAATACGTTTGTTGAATTGCTTAGTTCGTTATCTGTACCAATTGAAAAGTTGTGTTTGTTTTTGTAAAATCTAAAAACATCAAACAACGCGTAATTGTTTTGTTTCAGCAGATTTCCAGTAGAGAATTCCTCTGTTCCGAAAATTAACCTTCCAGAACCATCATTAATGGTTACCCTTGGGAAAGGTTTACCAATAGCACCGCGGTCATCAGTTACGTTTGTAAAGGTCAATAAAAGCCTGTTATTTGCGTTTCTTTTTAACCTTGAATTTAGCTCAAGAGATCCTGAATTTGTTGTTGTCGGAAATACATAACCATTGTTATAAAAATTAATAGTTGAATTACTGCTGCGACTAACATTATTTCTAAAACCGTCGTTATACCGGTAGCTGGCGGTTAATTTATTATTGTCATTTACATTCCAGTCAATTTTAGTAGCTATCCTGTTTGCTTCCACTAACTCCGGGTTATCAAGATATCCACCTGGATCGTAATTATAAGTAGTTTTTAAATGATTTACAAGGCTTGCAATATCACTTGGAGTGGATGCGCCGGCATAAGCTGCTGAAAATGGCTGCGGTCTTTCATCTCTTTGAATTTCGCCATTTAAGAAGAAAAATAATTTGTTCTTAATAATTGGTCCGCCAACTCTGAAACCTGTTGTTTTATTGGAAAAATCAGGAAGTTTTTTGGAAAAACTTTTATCTCCATCCGGTGTAACTCCCGAAAGATTTTCATTACGGAAAAAATGATAAATAGAACCTTGTATTTGATTGGTACCGCTTCTGGTAGTGGCATTGATACCACCGCCTGTAAAATTACCCAGGGAGGCATCATATGGAGATAGAACTACCTGGAACTGATCAATTGCATCAATTGAAATAGGCGCAATACCTGCTTGTCCGCCATTGGTACCCGACGCAGCTATACCAAAAACATCATTGTTTACAGCACCATCTATATAAAAAGAATTGTACCTGTTATTTTGTCCCGCTAAAGAAATACCCCCATCGCTGGTAATTTTAGCTTGGGGAACGAACCTGAGATAATCGGAAATGTTTCTACCAACTGTTGGAAGATTCGTCATTTTATCCCTTCCAATATTTGTTTCTGAACCTCCTTTTGCTGTCTGCCTGCCGGAACGAGTGGTAACCACTACCTCGGTAAGCTCACCTGCAACTTCTTTTAAAATAAAATCCTGGCGCGAAGTTTCTCCAAGGGTTACAAAAACCTCATCACGGACTTGTGTTTCTAATCCCACATAACTTGCTGTAATGATGTAGGGTCCGCCCGGGTTAATGTTCGCTAGTTCATAACGTCCGCCAACTCTTGCTACAGTAGTGTATTTTGTGCCGGTGGGTTGGTGAACTGCAGTAATAGTAGCGCCAACTAAGTTTTGATTTGTAGCTGAGCTTAGGTTACCGGTAATACCACTTGTAGTTACCTGCCCACTAACCAATTGCCCAATCAATAAATGAATTGAAAGCAGAAGCAAAATTCTCTTAAGCATATTTAATTTTTGTTTTTCGGCTGCAAAGAAAGGGATAAATATCTACCAAAGCTCAACCAGATATTAACATTAAGTTACCACGCTTTAACACCTCAAAATACAACACGTTAAAGGGTTTAGAGCTGGAATGGTATTAAAAGGAAAGGCGAACACCAATCGTAATTACCTTTGCACAAACAAGCCTTATGTTACATTCCATTGAAAGCGCCATTGAGGATATTAAGAAGGGGAAGATTGTTATAGTGGTAGATGACGAGGATCGTGAAAATGAAGGCGATTTTATAGCTGCAGCTCGTCACGTCACTCCCGAAGTGGTGAATTTTATGAGTAAACATGGTCGCGGACTCATTTGCATTGGACTTTTGGAGGATCGTTGTAATGAGTTAGGGCTTGAGTTGATGGTAAATAATAATACAGCGCTACATGAAACTGCTTTTACTGTTTCTGTGGATCTTTTAGGGCATGGATGTACCACAGGAATTTCTGCCCATGACCGTTCAAAAACCATTCAAGCGTTAATAGATCCAGCTACAAGGCCGGAAGATTTGGGAAAACCAGGCCATATTTTTCCTTTAAGAGCTAAAAAAGGCGGCGTTTTACGCAGGGCCGGTCATACAGAGGCTGCGGCTGACCTTGCCCGTTTGGCAGGGTTTGAACCAGCAGGAGTGTTGGTAGAAATTTTAAATGAAGATGGAAGCATGGCCCGCCTTCCCCAGTTACTTGAAGTTGCAGAAAAATTTGATTTCAAGATCATCTCTATAAAAGACCTTATTGAATACCGTATAAAACGTGATTCTTTAATTGAAGAGATTGTTCGGGTGGATATGCCTACACGCTTTGGCCATTTTAAATTGATCGCTTTCCAGGAAAAAGGAACCTCGAATGAACATTTGGCATTAATTAAAGGAGACTGGAAAGAAGATGAGCCTGTGATGGTTCGGGTACATTCTTCTTGTTTTACCGGCGATATTTTAGGATCGCTGCGCTGCGATTGTGGTGAACAACTGCATAAAGCCATGCAAATTGTTGAAGAGGAAGGCAAAGGCGCTATATTATATATGAACCAGGAAGGACGGGGAATTGGTTTGCTGAACAAATTAAAAGCTTACCGTCTCCAGGAGGAAGGGATGGATACCGTAGAAGCCAATTTGCACCTTGGTTTTCAAATGGACCAGAGAGATTACGGGGTAGGTGCCCAAATTTTAAGACATCTTGGAATACATAAACTGCGCTTAATTTCAAATAATCCTAAAAAAAGGGTCGGTTTGGTTGGTTACGGGTTAGAGGTTGTAGATAATATTCCATTGCAGATAGATTCTAACCCGCACAATGAAAGGTATTTACAAACCAAAAAGGATAAACTGGGACATGTACTTTAATAATCAGGTAAAGTTTTAAGAGGATTGTTTTGAAATCTTCTTTCTTCACAAGGCCAGTTTTCCACCCAGTCCGAAAACTTTATATGCCTCACCAAAAACCTGGTGAAAAATAGAAAATCCTAAATGCCCTGTGCAATGTGCAGGCGCAACATTTTCAACACCATATTCATTCTTCATGCGTTGCGCAAGCCCTAGTATATACTCACGGTTGTAAGGAATTAGGTGAAAACCACCGGAAACAAGGTAAATTTTTTCGTTCCGGATTTTTTTTGTTTCCTGGATGATGGTTTCGATGGTTGTATGCGAACAGCCTGCAAGTAGGATCTGTCCTTTTGATGTTGCAAAAGAAACAGAAAGTTCCGGCATACCTATAAACTGAGGATTTTCTGCAAAGGGAGGATATTTAATAAATGTGCCCATTAAGGGAGAAATGGTAGGAATTATTGTAATGCCTGGTACAACTTCCTTTGCTTTTGTCAGGTATTCAATATTGTTATTCCAAAATCTTCCGGATGGAAAGGTTTGCATTCCTTCAACTACTCTTTCACCACCGAAATATTGTTCTTCTTTAGGTAATGATTTTGCGACAGCAGGTTCTGCCTCCCGAAAAGGAAATTTTATAGGTGCACCCAGCGAAAAAAAATCGTTTGGTAGATAGATCTTGACTTTTGGATTGAGTTGCAATAAATAATCAAAGCCGCCCATGTGGTCATAATGCCCGTGCGATAAAATGGCGATGTCGATTTTTTTCAGGTCAATTTTTAATGTTTTTATATTGCGTTTAAACGTATCAATGTTGGTTCCTGCGTCAAATAAAATGGTCTTATCACCATATTTCACCACACATGAAAATCCAAAATCCTGGTGCAGCCCTTTCCTTTTTTCTCCAAAAGCATCATAAGCGTTGATCATTTCCACCTTTTGTGAAAAAGCAATTGGTGCAAGTGCTAATTGAAAAATAAAAAGCAGGGAAGTGATTTTTATTTTGAGTTGGTTCATATTGTATGTGGTAATTAATACAATGTATTAAATAAAAATCAAATGAAGATTGTTACGACCATCGTCATGTAAAAACAATTCAACAACAATTTTAGAAATGGTCTTTCTAATCCTAATAGAAAAAAATTAGTCCTTTATAAATAAGGCTTTCAGTTCGGAAGCATCAGATGGTTTCATTTTTCCACCTAGTATCAGGCGTATTTGGCGACGACGTAATGCGCCTTCATAGATTTTTATTTCTTCCTCCGTTTCCGGTACTAACTGAGGCACTGGTCTTGGTGAACGGTTAGGGTCAAGCGCTACAAAAGTGTAATAGGCTTCGTTGCTTTTGTATTTGAATTGCTGTGTAAAATCTTCCCCCCATACTTTTAAATGTATTTCCATAGAAGTATGGAAAGCCCTCGAGATCTTGGCTTCAATATGTACTGTATTTCCCAATTTGATCGGGTTTTCAAAAGAAATATTATCAACTGAAGCTGTTACAACAGGCGCATTGCAATGTCTTTGTGCTGCAATGGCTGCTGCAATATCCATCCAGTACATCAAACGGCCACCCATAAGATTTCCAAAAACATTTGTGTCGTTGGGTAACACAATCTCGGTCATTGTTGTAAGGCTTTCAGATGGTTTGCGTACCAGCATGGTCTAAAAATTTGTGCGAAGGTAATGCTGAAAAGTTTGCAGGTAAATTTTCAAATTTTTTAAATGAATTAGGTAGCGACAGGCTTACAAAACTGTTTGCCGTTGCTAGGCTTGTATTTTATTTATTTAATATGATGATAATCACGTTGCCAAAACAATCAACCAATTGTGCAATCAACTATTTTTGCGGTCCATGACTAACCCTATCTCTTTCGACAATACCCAAATTGCATTTGCACATAAAACTAAAAAGGAATTAAATCAAGCTCATTGGCTATTTAACCTGATGAACAAGCCCTTGCTTGTAAAAATCGGTACTCGTCTTGCACCATGGAGCATTAAAATAGGTTTGCCGGTTAATGGCATTATTCGCAGTACAATATTTAAGCAATTTGTTGGTGGAGAAACCTTGGAAGAAACAACACAGGTAGCTAAAAAGCTCGAGCAGTCAAACGTTCAGGTCATATTAGATTATGGGGTAGAAGGAAAAGAAGGAGAAGCTGCATTTGACCACACTGAAGAAGAATTTAACAAGGTAATTGAATATGCAGCCACGCAACCAAATGTTCCCTTTATCAGTGTAAAAGTTACAGGTTTTGCCCGTTTTGGTTTATTAGAAAAGATCGACGAGTTAATGCACAAACATTATGCTGGTTCGCTTATTTCTTCCTACAATGCCGCTTTGCAACATTTGGACGTTAAGGAACGTGAAGAATGGGATAGAGTGCATAACCGTATGAATAAACTTTGCGAAAAAGCAAATGCATTAAACGTAGGTTTATTGGTAGATGCGGAAGATTCCTGGATACAAGATCCGGTGGATTCCTTGACCATGCTGATGATGGATACCTATAATAAAAACAAGGTAGTTATTTACAATACAGCGCAATTATATCGGCACGACAGGTTGAAATTTTTAATGCAATCTTACGAGGCGGCTTGCGAAAGAAATTTTTTCCTGGGGATGAAATTGGTTCGTGGCGCTTATATGGAAAAAGAGCGCAAAAGAGCCGAAGAAAAAGGTTATGCTTCACCAATTCAACCCAATAAGGAAGCAACAGACAGGGACTATGATGAAGCCGTTCGTTTCTGTATCGATCACCTGGAAAATATTGGTTTAATCGTTGCGTCGCATAACGAAGACAGTAATCTTTTGGCAACAAATATTTTACTGGAAAAAGGACTTCCATTAAATCATCCGCACATTCATTTTAGCCAGCTTTATGGCATGAGCGATAACATTACTTTTAATCTTGCTAAAGCTGGTTGCAGTGTAAGCAAATATTTGCCTTTCGGTCCTATTAAAGATGTAATTCCTTACCTGATGCGAAGGGCGCAGGAAAATACTTCGGTTGGCGGGCAAACCAGCAGGGAGTTAAGTTTGATCGAAAAAGAATTGCAGCGAAGGAAAACTTCTGCTTCGTAGCATTTTAATTTCCAAAATTTATTTTGTAACCAGCATCAGAAAAAATGGCAACACCTGTTGCGTCGCACTCTTGTACTTTTATAACACCTATCAACAACAAATATTTTAATTGCAAAAAGTGTATCTCCAACATCTTGCTTCTTATTTTCCTCTGCCTTTTTCATGAATAGAGGAAATCTTTTGCTTTTACCTTTGTATTTTGCATGCTTAGGGCTGTTAGCTCAGTTGGTTTAGAGCATCACGTCGACAACGTGAGGGTCACCCGTTCGAGCCGGGTACAGCCCACTTAGGAAAATTACAAGATTGAGATTGGTTCTCATTAAATATCACATGCAAACCGGAGTTGCAGAATTCTGCACAATCTATCCTCACTGATTCAGAGAACCCAAAACTGGATTTGGCTTGGAGGTGCTCATTGTTTAATTTTCCGCAAAATCGTTTACATTTTCCAAACAGGGTCACTACAAATGCAACAATACTTACAATTACTGCAACATATTTTAGATAATGGTGTGCAAAAAAACGATCGCACCGGAACGGGCACCATCAGCACTTTTGGTTACCAGGCACGTTTTGATTTGCAGAAAGGTTTTCCATTAGTTACTACAAAAAAATTGCACTTAAAAAGTATTGTTCACGAATTGCTTTGGTTTTTAAAAGGCGAAACTAATACTGCTTATTTAAATGCAAATGGTGTAAGTATTTGGAACGAATGGGCCGATGAAAATGGTGATCTGGGCCCGGTATATGGAAAACAATGGCGTAGCTGGCAAGGGGCATACGGCGAAACAATTGACCAGGTAAAAGATGTGATCAATCAATTAAAAACAAATCCGGATAGCCGCAGGATGATTATTAGTGCGTGGAATGTTGCGGAACTTCCCAAAATGGCTTTGATGCCTTGTCACGCTTTGTTCCAGTTTTATGTTGCCAATGGAAAATTAAGTTGTCAATTGTACCAACGAAGCGCCGATGTTTTTTTAGGCGTTCCTTTCAACATAGCTTCATATGCCTTGCTAACAATGATGATGGCGCAGGTTTGTGACCTTGAAGCAGGAGAATTTATTCATACGTTTGGCGATGTACATATTTATAACAATCATTTGGAGCAAGTGAAAACGCAATTATCGCGTCAGCCCTTTCCACTTCCAACTATGAAATTAAATCCTGCTATAAAAGATATTTTTGAATTTCGATTTGAAGATTTCACTTTGGAAAATTACCAGTTTCACCCCGCCATAAAAGCGCCTGTAGCAGTTTAAAATTATGATTGACCAAACCATAGAACAGGAAAATAAGATCATTCTTTCCCTGCTTGTTGCGGCCGATGAAAATAACGTGATTGGAAAAAATAACCAGTTACCATGGCACTTACCCAATGACTTAAAATATTTTAAAAACCTTACATGGGCGATGCCTATTTTAATGGGTCGCAAAACTTTTGAATCTATTGGAAAAGCCTTACCAGGCCGTAAAAGCATTGTCATTACCCGAAATAAAGAATGGAAGCATACCGATGTTGCCGTCGTTTTTTCAATTGAAGAAGCTA
>JAKFCI010000090.1:0-3269 GCA_036676725.1 Chitinophagaceae bacterium | reverse complement strand
CAAAAAAAAACCGTCACAGCTTGCTGTGACGGTAACTTTCAGGAGTCTGAATGTTAATTAACCGAATAAACCACCTTTTTTCAGGGTTCTTACGCCCTCACCGATTTTTAAACCGTTGTGATACACTTCGATTCTGTAATCACCAGTCTGAAAATCATTCAGCTTCAAAGGAACCTGGATTTTCTTTCTTGTTCCGGTTTCATACTCGGTAGAAATTCTTGAAGTAAATTTTATATCGCCATCCATACGGGTAGTGTAAGTACCACTTCCGAATGAAGGATCAGAAATAACTTGTCCGTCAGGTGCTGTTACTTTTACATAAAGGTCAGCTGGGCCAGACTGTGCAATACGATTTTCAACATCAAAACCAATTACCAGTTTGTCAACCTTACGAGCTGTAGTGGTAGTTTTTTCTTTACCGCTATTTTTTTCGTTAATAGGAGTGATGCTGATATTTGAAGCACTGAAAGTAGAACCAATTTCAACTGTTTCAGATAAAGCCATGTTATCAGAAGAAGCGGTCATTAAATTGCTTTCCAATACTTGCTTTTCAGTAGTCAATTGCGTGTTAGTTGATGCCAACACCTGGTTTTCACCAGTAAGGCGGGTAACTTCAACTTCCAGGTTTGCCAGTTTTTCATTCAAAGTGGCAATTAAAGTACGTGCACGCTTTAATTCTGCATCAGTTGCATTTTTCTTATTCAGAATAGTGCGGATCTCAGATTTCAACCTGCTGATCTCAGAATTATTTTCACTGATCTGACCCTGGAACTCGTTATTGCTTCCGGTTAATGAATCAAGACGGCTCAATGCATCGTTGTACATTAATTGTACAGAATCACGCTGGCTCATAGATGTGCTAACCTGCGTTTGAGAAGCTTCTAATTTTTCGGAAGTTTGGTTTTTATCGTATAATAAATAACCCCATGTTCCTAATAAACCAGCAGCCAGAATACCGATCAGAATGTTTTTGTTGCTATTGTTCCGCGGTGTTTCTTTTTGCGGTGTAGCGGATGGATAGTTTGTGTTTGCCATTTTTAAAGGTTTTTGTTCTTTAATGAGTTGATTATAAAATTAATCTTTATAAATGCAAATTATACTTATGTGTATTAAGCGTTGGTAATTTGCTTCTGTTGCTTTTCGTCAACGTTGCTACCAATTTCGAAAACCGTGCCAAAAACATTAATCCCTGTTTAGTAAGGCTTTTAGCCTGTTTTGTTAAAAATATCAGAACAACTATCTTAGCGCCCATGTCCGCTGAAAAGATAATCTCCGACTGGAAAAGAAAACTGTTTAAACCAATATACTGGCTTGAAGGTGAAGAAGAATACTTTATTGATAAAGTAACCGACTACGCAGAAAACAAAATTCTTACTGAAGCAGAGGCAGGTTTTAATCTTACCGTTTTTTACGGGAAAGATGCCCAATGGCCGGACATTATCAATGCCTGCAGGCGATATCCTATGTTTGCCGAAAGACAGGTTGTATTAATAAAAGAAGCCCAGCAAATGAAGGATATCGACAAGCTGGAGGCTTATATAGAACACCCGCTTTCATCCACCATTTTTGTAGTAGCTTATAAAGAAAAAAAAGTAGATGGTCGTACAAAGCTGGCCAAACTGCTGAAAGAAAAAGGCGAGGTGTTGACCACTAAGAAATTGTATGAAGAACAGGTCAAAGAGTTTACCGTTGAAATGGTCCGCAATAAAGGAATGAACATTCAACCCAAAGCGTTAGCCTTATTGGTTGATCATATTGGGAGCGACTTGTCGCGGATCGATAGCGAGATCGATAAGATATTTATCAATTTGGGTGAAGGAAAAACCATTACTGAGAATGATATTGAAAAATATGTTGGCATCAGTAAGGACTTTAATGTTTTTGAACTGCAATCCGCTATTGGATCGAAAAATTTAGCCAAATCGCTGCGCATCATCAATTATTTTGAAGCTAATCCAAAAGCTGCTCCCATTCAACTGGTATTACCTTCTATTTACGGATTCTTTAGCAAATTGTATATGTTGTATGGATTGCCGGCCAAAGATGATAAAAGCCTGGCCACGGCCATTGGGGTAAATGTTTTTTTCTTTAAGGATTACCTCAAAGCAAAACAATTATTCACTTATTCGGAAGTTGAACAAGCCTTATTATTGCTTCACCAGTATAATTTAAAAAGTGTGGGTGTAAATGATTCCGGAACTCCGTCCGCCTCCCTTTTAAAAGAAATGGTGGTGAAAATGTTTGCCTGAATTAACTTGCGCATAATATTAAACATTACCCAAAAAAATAAATGAAATAACCCCTTTAAAAAGAGATTTCATTTAGCAAAAAAATAAACTACAATTATGAAGAAGTTAGTGATGGTCTTTGCCGTATTGTTTTCGCTTACCCTCATGGGATGCTTTGATACGGTTCAGGAAATTACAATTGCAGAAGATGGCAGCGGAACCCTGGCAACCACAAATGATATGAGTGCGGTTATTGGTATGGCCAAACAATTTGGTGGAGATGAAATGCAGGATATTGATAAGATGGTTACCGATACTGTCGTGATGCTTGATAAAATGGCTGACAGTATCCAGGGTTTAACTGCTGGTGAAAAAGAACTGGTTAAAAAAGGTTCTTTAGGTATTAAAATGAATATGCAGGAAGAGATTTTTACAACCAGGATTTCATACCCATTTAAATCAGTTAATGAAATTGCCGCTCTCAATAAACTTACTACCCGCATTATGGGTGATATGATGGAAAAGCAAATGAGCGCTGCAGAAAACCCCATGGCTGCCAATGCACCGCAACCATCATCTATGGATGATTATTTTGATGTAAATTTTTCTAAAGGATTAATTACCAAAACACTTAATAAAGAAAAGTATGTAAACGCAAACAATGATGAATACCTGCAGGGCTTATTACAAACTTCTTCTTTTGGTGTTCCCATGAAAAGCAGCCTGGTAATAAACCTGCCGCATGCCGCTAAAAATGTAACAGGTAAAAATGTTCAGTTATCAGCAGACAAGAAAAAAGTCACTATTGAAACAAATATTGAAGATTTTTTTGATAGTCCTGATAAATTGGAATTCAAAATAGAATATTAATAACTTATAATTTTTGAGAGAAGCCGGCTTAAAGAATTTTTAAGCTGGCTTTTTTGTCTTCATCCATTTGCTTAACCAATGCTTCGGTAGTATTGAATTTAACTTCTGCACGCAGGTATTTCTTTACATGGACTTTGAGCGATTTACCATAAATGTGTTTGTCAAAATCAA
>JAKFCI010000089.1:0-12880 GCA_036676725.1 Chitinophagaceae bacterium | reverse complement strand
GGTTAACTCGTAACCTTCGCGGCGCATGGTTTCGATTAGTACACCTAAGTGCAAAATACCACGACCGTATACCATAAAGCTATCAGCACTGTCTGTATCGTAAACCCTTAGGGCTAAGTTCTTTTCTGTTTCCTTCATCAAACGGTCACGCAGGTGACGCGATGTAACAAACTTTCCATCTCTACCAAAAAATGGTGAGTTGTTGATGGAAAACTGCATGTTCATTGTTGGTTCATCAACGCTGATCACTTCTAACGCTTCAGGGTTTTCCTGGTCAGCGATGGTATCGCCAATGTTGAAACCTTCTAATCCTACAACAGCGCAAAGATCACCGGCAACAACCTCGGAAACTTTTTTCTTGCCCATGCCTTCAAAAACATAGAGCTCTTTAATTTTTTGTTTCTTGATCACGCCATCAGCCTGCATTAAAGCAATAGCCTGGTTTTCTTTAATTACACCACGGGCAACACTACCAATGGCAATTCTACCTAAGAAAGAAGAATAGTCAAGCGAAGTGATTTGCATTTGCAATGGTCCTTCAGCAATTTTTGGTGGTGGAACGTGTTTGATGATACCATCCAATAATGGAGTAATATCTTCTGACGGCGTAAGGCTGTCATTAAACCAACCGTTTTTACCAGAACCGTAATAGGTTGGGAAATTTAATTGTTCTTCTGTTGCATCTAAGTTGAAAAATAATTCAAATACTGCATCATGCACTTCGTCGGGACGGCAGTTTGGTTTATCAACTTTATTAATAATAACAATTGGTTTTAAACCAAGTGCCAAAGCTTTTTGCAATACGAAACGAGTCTGGGGCATTGGTCCTTCGAAAGCATCTACTAATAAGCAAACACCATCAGCCATTTTTAAAACTCTTTCTACCTCACCACCAAAGTCGGCGTGACCAGGTGTATCAATTACGTTGATTTTAACGCCCTTGTATTGAACGGCTGCGTTCTTACTAAAAATGGTGATACCACGCTCTTTTTCAAGATCGTTGCTATCCATGATCAGGTCGCCCGTGTCCTGGTTGTCCCGGAAAGTTTTGGTAGCATGTAAAATTTTGTCAACCAGCGTGGTTTTACCGTGGTCAACGTGGGCAATGATAGCGATGTTTCTGATGTCCATAATAAGATTGATAAATTGAAACGTTAAGAAGTTTAACAGCTATTTTTTGTTAATGATTTAACAATTGAAAGCCCATAAACTACCCAAACGGGGCGCAAAGGTAAGCCAATTAGGTGGGGGAAGAAAGCTTGATCGAAAGCTTTACAAAAACTTTTTGATGAGATAGACCAAAAAGGTGATGACAATACTTGCCAGTATCATCGTTGTAATGGGAAAATAGAACCTGAAATTTGTTTTTTCAATTCGAATATCCCCGGGCAAACGACCAATCCAATGCAACTTATCGCCGAAAAAATAAACAATGGTTCCAATGACAACAATAAATATCCCGATATAAATGATGTATTTGCCTGATCCTGCATCCATATTTAAAGTTAATTAGATGCGTGCAGGCATGAAAATTAAATAGATTGCATTATGAAAATTTTTATTGCGCTTTTACTGTTGCTGGGAACCTTTAATAAGGGCTATTCACAGGATAGCTGGAAAATAATTCATAATGGCGTTCCATTACTTCAAAGCAAAGTAGAAGATGCCGAAAAAAATACGATTGCTATTCGCATACCCGCATTAAGTAAAACCGGTTTTTTATCCGTGGTCTATACTGAAAAGCCAAAACAAAAAGACTGGAAACGAACAATAATGATCGTTGATGAAGATGATTCGGAATTGTGGAGAAAAGAAGGAAGTGCTGTAAAAATTGAAAATAAAGTGCTTCGTTCTTATTTTAAAAAATCAAGCATTTTGAAAGTTTATACAATGGCCTTGCCTTCCGATCCTGAAAAAGCAGCTTTGGTACGTGTACGCCGGGTGCACCTGGCAACGATAACTTTAAAAAGGTAATTTGCCGGTTTCCATTTAATTAATTTTTATTCCTCTTTCTTTACCCGCATTTTTATACGGATTTATAATCTAACATGGACCGGCACCTTCTTTTTATCATCAATCCCATTTCAGGTACACGCAATAAGGGTGCACTGAATACGCTCATCGAAACAAAAACAAAAATCAGGGGCTTCAGGTTTTCAATTCATCCTTCAGAATCAAATGGAAATTATGCTCATTTACATTCCTTTATCCTGGATGAAAAAGTAACAGATATAATTATTGGCGGTGGCGATGGAACGGTTAACCAGGTGGTAAATGATCTAAAAAGATTTGATGTTGCTTTTGGAATTCTTCCTCTAGGATCGGGAAATGGTTTGGCTTTTGGTGCCCTGTTGCCAAAGAATATTGAAAAAGCATTGGATGTTGTTTTTGCGGGGAAAAGTAATTGGACAGATGCTTTCGAGATCAACGGTCATTTTGCCTGCATGCTTTGTGGTTTGGGTTTCGACGCCCAGGTAGCGCATAATTTTGCAAATGACCCGGCCCGCGGCCTGGTTACATATATCAAAAAAACAGTCTCGCATTTTTTTAAGGCAACGGCTTATCCTTTTATTATTCAAACGGGTGATGATGTGTTGGAAACAGAAGCCATGCTTATTTCCATTGCAAACAGCAACCAATTTGGCAACAATTTTACCATTGCGCCACAGGCTAGTTTAACCGATGGCTTATTAGATATTGTTATTGTTTCCAGGCAATCCAGGATGCGCATGTTGATGGAAACCCTTCGTCAAATAAGAGGCTTTAATAAATTGTACAAAGCAAAAATTAAAGATTCAAAAGCAAGTGTGCTCTATTTTCAAACATCTTCGCTGACCATCAAAAATCCTTCGCTTGCGCCATTGCATATCGATGGTGATCCTGCGGAAACCGCAGAAGAAATAAATATTGCAATCATCAAAAAGTGTTTTCGGCTAATTTATCCCTGATGTTATTGAACACTAAGCAAGGTCGCAATCTGTTTTAAATGCTCCTGGTTTAGTTGTGAATTAAAGGATGCGGAAATGCTTTGCTTTTCTCTTTGGGTCAAATGAAAATTCAGTGCTGCTTTATCTTCTTTTTTAGTCGGCGTGTATTGCAAGGCAATTTTAAAAATCTTAAAATCAGTGTTGTTTACTAAATAAGAAGCCATGTCTGTTTGGGCATACTCCATCATTTTATACCAGTTATTTTGCAATAAGAAAAAAGGCTTCACGGCATTTTCTGTCATCGTTTCTGCATCATAAGGATGTTCCCATCCGCCATCCATCCGGTCTCTTAGCTGAATGATCAATACACCTTTTGTATTTGCTTCTATCCATTGGTGCATGGTAGAAATGAAACGCATAGAAGTTTCAATGCCATAATTATCACGCAGGCCGCCATCCATTACATCTATTACAGGGTTTGTAGGCAACCACACATTTGGCAATACCACAGGGAAAGTGGCATTCATGCGCAAAGCTGTTAACAAGCGCATGTTAAAAGGATTTTGCTTTGCAAAAAAAGTGGTGAAATCCACTGCATCCGGCGGAGGCTTTTCTAAACTATCGCCAACAGCACGCATCATAAACCTTAGTGGTTGTGTGCTGATCAACATTTTTTTCCCATCTCTTGTAATCACGTTATGGTAAAAGATCAACGGGATCTTTGCTGATTTTTCATCTGCCCTGTAATCCTGTAACCGTTTATTTAAAAAACCCCTTGTATTATTATTGAGTGCTGTTTCAAAGGAATAACCACGGTCTTTTAAATAGGTATAATCGCCCACTTTAAAATATTGTTGCGGGGCAAAAACATCGCGGGCTACAAAAGAAGAAAATAAAGGGTTTAACAGGTCCTGTGATATGTCATCGAAATATTTGGGTGATTGCAGGTCTATTTCAAAGTTTTTTATTTTCTCGCGGTACAATTCCCTGAAATAGGTTGCGCCGATCATGCCACCCGAAGCACCCGTAATTAAAAAGGTCTTATTCATGATCTGGCCTTTTGTAGTACTATCAAGATGTTGTAAAGCATTGAAAGTAAAAGTGGCGCTTCGTGTTCCACCGCCGCTTGTCGCAATTAAAACAAGCATGGGTTTTTCTTCTCCTTGTTTCCTTTTCCAGCTTTCTAAAATACTTATCATGTTTTGCTGGTCCTGCGCTACAGCAACAGGATTGCTTAGACTATCCAAACTGCCGGCAGAATAAACAGGACGGCCATCTTTGTTTTCATATGAAAGCCCATAGGCTTTGTTCCTGGGATCGATCCATTCGCCTTTGTATAAAAAATTTAAGAGTACAAGAAATAAAATCAATGCAGGCACGCTCCAGCTTTGAAAGAAATAAGCAAAGGCACCAGAAACACCAATTAGAATGGCAAAAAATAAAGTAATGGAGGCGGCTGCAGGAATCTGGAATGCTTTATGGTCAAGGAAAAACCCAATCAAGATGAGAAAAACAAAAGCAATGACTATACATAAAACAGCGGCAAAATGGTGGCGCTTAAAAATCTTTTCCATTAACTCCGGCGAGTAATGCGATACATCGCGGCTGCGTTTTACACGGATAAAAGAATCAAGAAACCATTCGGACCGCATGAGCGAATATTTTGCAGTAAGCTCCGGCGGTTGTAAATGCGCAATGTAACTTTTGGCATTATTAAAAAGCGGCACAAGGGTTTTTAAAATTGTTTTATCTGCCCTAAAAAAGTAAAAGAAAGAAATAGAAAAAAGGAAGATCAGTCCCGCTAAAAAACCAAGTGCTAAAAAAACAATTTCAACGTTTGGTATCAACTCTTTAAAATGTGCAAACTGGTATCCCTTAACTAAAAAGAACAAAAGAAAAACAATGGGGATCACACTATTATTTATGCAATACTTTAAAAAGGGAAATTGTGTTGCGGCTAAAAAAGTAAAATGCTTGCTGAATAAAATGAAGGTTGTAATGTTCCATGACATAATAAAAACACCCACCGACATACCAACAATGGCGGTACTGATGTAATTCACATTGCCCAAATATTCAGGTGCTAAAAAAAGTGCTTCAGCGCCAAAGGTTTTCATTAAAGCACCGCTAACAGCAGTAAAAAGAATGATCCAGAAAAAAAGTAAAACCTGGTATTTTCTAAAATGAAGAAAAATAAGTTGTACGGGTAGCGAATAAAATATGCCTCTTAAATAAGCCATCAATAGGATTTGTAACCTCCCTCAATATACAATAATTGAATTGAGGTTTATAACAGGATCATACTAAAGACCTTTTGCGCAATAAAAAGGCTGCAAGCACAAGCGAAAGTAAAAGTAGCAGTGCAACAAACTGGTGTAGTTGGGCCATCCATTCAAACTCGTTCCACCTGGCAGCTTTAATTCCTGTAGAAGTAAGCACTGTTAAAATGCCAAGTGTAGTTTGTATAATAATAAAAAATAAAGGCAATGCTCTTGCCTTGGCAAACAAAGAACTCGTTTTTATTTTTAGGGCTTTGATGTTCCAGATCACCACAATAACTACCAACAGGTAGGCAAGCATCCGGTGAATGAAATGGATCACAATTCTATCTTCAATGATGCCGATCAATTTTTGTTTAAAAACATAAGCAGGTGCAAAGCTTCCATTAATATCCGGCCAGGTGGGTGCTGCAGGTGCGCCGCGGTGGCCTGCCATTAGTGCGCCAAAAATAAATTGCACACCAAGCAAAGCAATAATGAACCAGGTAAACGTTTTTAAACGTGGTGCTGCAACAAGATCTTTCTCCTGCACCAATAATTGCAAGGCAAACCAAAAAGTGTATGCCAGCAAAACCATGGCAAAAATAAAATGAAGCGCAAGGCGTGTGGGTTTTACATAAATGGCATCGCCATCCAAACCACTTGCTACCATGATCCATCCAACTAAACCTTGCAGTGCACCTAAGAAAAACAAGATGACCAAAGGCCTGATCATATCAGAACGAAAGCGCCGCTGGATTAAAAAGACAACAAAGGGAACAGCAAACACAATCCCGATTAAACGACCCCAGAAACGGTGAAACCATTCCCAGAAAAAAATGAATTTGAAATCTTTTAAATTGAAATCAAAATTTAATAAACGGTATTGCGGCGTTTCTTTGTATTTAGCAAATTCAGCTAACCATTGTTGCTCGTTCAATGGGGGTAAAGTACCCGTAATCACATCCCATTCAGTAATTGATAAACCGGAGCCGGTCAGGCGGGTAATGCCACCCAAAATAATTTGCACGATAACCATGCCCACACCAACTAAAAGCCAAATTGCTACCGGTCTTGAAGACGATCGATCCGCTGGATTCATTCGCCGCGAAGTTAAGGCGAAAACTAATGACCAACCTTAATGTACCCCCATCCTTCGCTTTGTTTTACAACGAGCTCGTAAATGCCATCCGGTACAATACCAATATTTGGCAACAAATCAGATTCTTTTAAACCATGATGTTTCATGGCAACGGCGCAAACTTTTACCGCAATATTTTTATTGTTTGCCAGTTTGGCCAAGCCTGCTGCAACAACCGATTTGTCTTTGCGGATCATATCAAGCGACTGCCCATAAAGCACCACTTCTAATTTCGCATCGGGTTTTTCGCTGGAAATACCGGTGAGCCAGCGCACCACCATTTTATGGTCATTAGTGTCTTTACTTGTCAGGTCGAAAGCAACATGATACGGCACATCCTGTGCTTTTAAAATAAGTATGGGAGCAAGCAACAAAACGACCATGATCAACTTTTTCATAACTATAATTTTATTAGGTAAAATTTAATCATTTTCTGCCGAAATTAAATTGTCAATTCAGTAGCAGAGCTGTTTTGCAGGTCATTGTGCAACTTTATTTTTTGGTAGAGGGTTTAAAGTTTTCGTAACTTAAATGGTTAGTTCTTTTTTTAATAACCAAAACATTTAGTCATGCAAGACCATGAACCTCTTTCCTCTTCACGGCGTAACTTTCTTGGCACACTTGCTACCGGTACAGCAGCCATCACCATGTCTACAATTACCGCACCTCTTTCGGCAGGCGCCAAAACAATCAATGAAAATTTTACCGATCCTAATAACCCTGATGAAATATTTAAAAACATAAAAGGCAAACACAAAGTAGTTTTTGATGCCACAAAACCCCATGAAATTTTGCCATTTGCCTGGCCACGGGTTTTCCTGGTTACAAACGAAAAAACCGGCACGCCTGAAAAAGACAACAGCGTAGTGGTGGTATTGCGCCACGCGGCCATCCCTTATGCATTTGAAGACAGGCTTTGGGAAAAATATAAATTTGGCGAAGTGTTTAAAGCCGATGACCCCGCTACAAAAACGGCCAGCCTGCGTAATCCTTTCTGGAAGCCGAAAAAAGGCGACTTTGTAATACCGGGTATGGGTCCGGTAGCCATTGGCATAAATGAGTTACAGGCCAGTGGGGTAATGTTTATGGTATGTGATGCCGCCATGACGGTTTACAGTACCGCTGTTGCCGAAGGAATGAAGATGGATGCGGCAGAAGTAAAAAAAGATTGGGTTGCAGGTTTATTGCCGGGTATTCACGTAGTACCATCTGGTGTATGGGCATTGGGACGGGCACAGGAAAAAGGTTGCGCCTATATTTTTGCAGGCTAAGATTTTTTGGATAGGAAATTTTTATACCCATTTGCTTTCGCCGGGGATTTGTACAGATTTAAGCATTTATATTTGAAAAAATTTTTTCTTGCTGCATAATTATTTCCAGGCCGAACGTGTAGAAGCAGGTTGTGATGAAGCCGGACGAGGATGCCTTGCGGGACCCGTTTACGCCGCAGCAGTTGTATTGCCCAGGGATTTTTTTCATCCAATGCTGAACGACTCTAAACTGCTAACGGCAGAAGAGCGGTACGAGTTGCGTCCTTATATTGAAGAAAAAGCTATTTGTTATGCAGTAGCCGATCTGTGCAATAAAAAGATCGACAAGTATAATATTTTGCAAGCCGCCATTAAAGGCATGCACATCGCCATAAAAAAATTGGCTGTTCAGCCCGAATATCTATTGATCGACGGCAATTATTTTAAAAAGTACAAAAAGATACCGCACAAATGTGTGATTAAAGGCGATGCTACCTACGCCTCCATTGCGGCTGCCAGTATTTTGGCCAAAACCTACCGCGACGATTACATGAAGGAGTTGCACAAAAAATATCCCCGCTATAATTGGGTAAATAATAAAGGCTACGGCACCAAAGAGCACCAGGAAGCCTTAAATAAATGGGGTCCCTGCCGTTACCACCGCACTTCTTTTCGCCTTGATTATACCATGAGCCTGGAAGAATTGGAATTAGCCGATTAACCACGTGCAGCGTTTTTCTATATCCGGGTTGTCTTTCTATAGTGCTGCATCTTAATTGATCTGCCCGTAAAAGAATGGTTGAAGGTTAACAAAACATCCTGTTTAATCGGGATGTTTTTGTATTTGTAGCCAGCAGTAGTGCTTTTTTTGAGCTTTCGTTGCGTCGCACACTTGTACGGTTGGTAAGGCTATTCAACGCGTAGTTTCATCTTCATCATAAATTATTACGGCCACTCGCCGGCGCCTTCCCGTATCACCTCGGGTTCGCCACTTGCATAATTTATTATGGTAGAAGGCACCATGCCACCAACGCCGCCGTCGATAACAATATCAACCAGCTTTTCAAATTTTTCATACATCAGTTCAGGGTCGGTATAATCCTCTACAAACTCACCGGGTAATGATGCACTTAATAGCGGGTGCCCCAGTTCTTTTACAATTGCCTGCGAAATAACGTTGTCGGGTATGCGTATTCCAATGGTGTCGCGTTTGCTTTTTAATATTTTAGGTACCTCCTTACTTGCTTCTAAAATAAAAGTATACGGGCCCGGTAAATATTGTTTCAGTGTGCGGTAAACCGGTGTATTCAATTGCTTGGCATATTGGCTCAGGTCGCTCAGGTCGGCACAAACAAAAGACAGTTGTGCTTTTTGCGGCTCTATGCCTTTTATGCGGCAAATGCGTTCAATGGCCTTGTGTTGAAAAATGTCGCAGCCCAAACCATAAATGGTATCGGTGGGGTAAATAATAATGCCGCCGGCTTTTAATACTTCAACCACTTGCTTGATCAGTCGTGGCTGTGGATCTTCCGGGTGAATGCGAATAAGCATGATTAAAGTTATTCAATAATTATTCCGTGGCTTTGGTGTGTAAATAATGATGCAGGTATTTATATTATGAAAATTATCTTTACGTAAATAAGATCGCTATGCAACTGCAAGCTGTTCCTGCTTTTTCAACCTTAGATCCGCAGCAATTCAAAACCCAATTTTACCTTCCTCAAAAACCGGTCATCATTAAAGACCTCGCAAAACAATGGCCTGCGTACACCAAATGGAACTGGGATTTTTTTAAACAAAAAGTGGGCGATAAAAAAGTGGGTCTATACAACAACATAAAAAGCGATGCCTACACACCCATAAATACGGCCGACGATTACAAAACCTTTGGCGAATACATTGACATGATTTCAAAAGGGCCTGCCGGCTGGCGCATTTTCCTGTTCAACATTTTCGATCATGCACCGGAGTTAATTAATGATTTTACTTACCCGGAAGCATACATGAAAGGCTTTGTAAAAAAATACCCCATGCTTTTTGTAGGCGGGCAGACTTCTATCACCCACATGCATTTTGATATTGACCTTTCCAATATTTTTCACACACAATTTGCCGGTAAAAAAAGGGTGCTGTTGTTTCCATTTGAAGAACAACACAAACTTTACCGCAAGCCTTTTGAAGTATTGAGCATGGCCGATTTTTCAAACTATTATAACGGCAACAGCAAGCTCGATTACAACCAGTTCCCGGCGTTGAAGCATGCAAATGGTTATGACGTGATCTTAGACCACGGCGATACTTTATTTATGCCGGCCGGTTACTGGCACCACATGGAATATTTAGAAAGTGGTTTTGCCATGAGCCTGCGTGCCTTGCAACCTTCCATCTTCGGCAAATTAAAAGGCGCCTGGAATTTATTTGGCATGCGCAGCATCGACACCCTGATGAAAAAAGCCCTGCCCAAATGGTGGTATGAAAACAAAAAGAAAACAGTGCTGCAAAACGCCAATCGGGCGTTGGTGGATATTGCTTTATAAAAATCACTTTCTTACGCAGAAACATTAGACAAACTCTAAATGCCTATATTAAAGAACCCCGTTTACCAAAAGCAAGCTATTTCTTCTCCCGGAAATTTTGATTTGCTCAACTTCACCTACCAAAACAGGTTTTATGATTTTGTTATTCAGCATCCACTTTTTGTATTTTCCTTTGGGTTGAGAAAAAACAACCGTCCAATCACCTGATTTTTGATTGATAATAAATTCATTTCCTGTTGCTTTTTTTGAAAAACTAAATGTAATCTCATTTTTCCCGATGGCTACATTTTCAATTTTACCCCCTGTTAATGCCTCCGGAAGTAATGGAGATATCATAATTTCTTTTTTGTAAGCCATAGGTTTTATCCCGAAAAATTGTTCAATAACCGGTTCTCCAAATGCATAAATATTCCAGGCCTGTGTCATCATTCCATAATCGGGCGAAACTTCGTACATGGACCCTGGCAATGCATAGCTAAATGTTTTGGAAACTTTCTTTAATAATTTGTAGGCTTCCTCGGGTCTTCCATAATTATTTTCCGATATAATTTGTACACCTGTTGGCAAGGTCATAACCGTTCCTGTATAGGTAAATTCATCTTTCTTCGTGGTAGCCGCATAGGAATTTTCATCTTTGTCAGCATTTTCATTTCTATCAATGCCAGTAACAAACATTCCATAAGGGTTTGTAAATTTTTGTGCAGTTTTTAGAGCTTTGATTGCTTTTTCTTTTTCCGCAATTCCCGTTTCCATTGGCGTATTCACCACCCAGTTATGATAAATGACAAAACTCTTTTTTCCAGTTGAAGTATCATTTTCAATTTTAGTTCTGGTTTCTTTTAATTCAGCAACAGCCCAATTGTTTTTTAATTTTGATGCTCTTTCAATAGCGGAATCTGTAAGGGTTAAGGCTTGCTCTTTTGTGCTTAAAAAATCGGCATAAGATTGAAAATCTTCATTCCAAAAAATAGTATTGATTTTTCCTTTTAATATGGCTGCTTTATTTTCATACTCCTTAGACAACTTCTCTTTTCCTAATATTTCAGCCATCATTGCTGCATCTGAAAATGCTCTTTGAGAATATGCTGCCACATCAATCATTTCTGAATCAAGCCCCTGGATTTCCATCATTCCATGTCCATCCGCAATTAGATTTCCATCTAAATCATTTTCAGTTAACAGCCAGTGCAAACCTTTCTCTATGGTAGGGAAATACTTCTGTAGAAAATCTAAATCTCCTGTCCAACAAAAAATATCCCATATCAAAGACACAAATTGTGGTGTTTCGCTGATAAGTCCTAAATTATAAACAGCACCGTTGGTAGAAACTTCATGAATAATTCTTCCGTTTCCATTTTCTTTTTCAGAAATTTTATGAATCAATTCAATGGTACTGTACACTAAATCTTTACGTCCGGTAGTGATTAATCCTCTTAGTGTGTAAACCATGTCACCGCCAAACCACCACGGATAATCAGGTAAACCTGCAACAACGCCTTTGCCCATTCCATCTACCTCAAGTGCTAACCAATCACAATTATATTTCAACCACCTGAAAGCCGTTTCTATTTCTTTGTCATTAAGTGTAAGTTTTGATTTGTTATCAAGCTTCAATATTCTTTCCTTCTTTTTAGAAACTAATGCAACAGCGTTTTTACTAAGCTGGTTATACGAATTAGAAGCCTCCTCTTTGCTTTTTGCGGAACCCGCCACAATAAAAGGGAAACTAAAAACTGAATTTGGTTTTATTTCAAAAGAATATTTGGTTTGGGTAATTGAGGTATTTGGTTTGTTGCTTTTTGTTTCCAAATTATTCATAGGCTTGCCCTCAAGGGTACTGCCGTAAACAACATACCAGGGATTCAAAGAATCCTTTGCAATCCAATAATTATTCTTTTTATCGTATTCAGCGTGGTCTTTGCCATCTATCATTCCTGTTCGTTCACCCAACCAAACAGGCATTAGGTTTGAAATTGCCTTTACATCAAAATCTACTTTAATTGTTTTATTGCTTTTATTTTTTATTGAAAATTCTATATAAACCGCACCTATTCCGTCAGGAACAAACTGAAATCTTTCAATAGAAATTTTATCTGAGAAAGTGTTGTAAATATGTTTATTCCCGAAAGGAAAATTTACGAAAGCGTCTGCTTTATTTAATTTATCACGTTTGCTATCAACAGAAACGCTTGCTTCAAAGCCGTCTAAAATTTTTATCGGGTGATGCCAAATTCCGCCCATTTCTCCTTTTACATGCCAGCCTAAGTCTGGGAATGTGCCATCTTGATAGCCAACCATATATAATCTTTCGCCTGCCGTATTATATGGGGTATTTATTTTTTGTGGTTTGCCCGTAATGCTTTCTGTATTCTTGAAGACGGAAGCGATAGAATTGGCGCTATTTATTTGAGCAATTGCTTTTGAACAAAAGCAAAAAATAAAACCAACTAACAGTAATTGTTTTAAGCCAATCATCGGGTAGCTTTTTGTAAATAAATTAATGTATTAAGATAAGTATTGCGACGCCTGTTTTCAAAAATATAATTGCTGCCATTGAGGGAATTGTATTAGCGTTGTCATGTAATACCTTGATTGATCTTTTCTGAACAAAGGTTACCGGGCATTATAATATATTTAGCAGCACTTCACTTAATAGGGTAATTAAAAAATGGATAGGAAAAAACGTCCGCTATTGATATTGATCTTAGGCTTGCTTTCTGCAATAGGCCCTTTTTCTATTGATATGTATTTACCGGGCTTTCCTACA
>JAKFCI010000088.1:0-9520 GCA_036676725.1 Chitinophagaceae bacterium | reverse complement strand
AAAACAAGTAACTACTTCAGCTTTTGAAGAGTTAACACAAGGGTAAAGAAATGGTAACACAAGGGTAAAGAAAAGGTAATGGAAACTTAACATTGACCTTCAAACCACTTGCCATAAATTTTATTGATAATGATGTTTCTGAGGAAAATAAATAGCAGAAACAGACGCGTAAATTAAGCGTGTGCAAGAAACACCGACACCCTTGTATTTTCAAGAATGGTATTTGTCATGCTGGCATGAAATAACCTGGAGAGCGCATTCCTGCCATAACCACCAATGACAACAACAGTGTTAACGGGAAATGTTCTCAAAAAATCAATCATTTCCTCTTTTTCATTTCCTTCTAACTGCGCAATTTCTAAACTTTTAAAGGTTTGCCTCAAAGTTGAATTGATAAATTCTTTATGCAGCATTATTTGCTCAAAACGGTTCACCGTAAGCAGGTGCGTAGGATGGGATGTATAGGAAGGAAAGAGCTTCATGAATTTTTCAATAGCAATATGTGCAGATTTACTGCCGTCATATGCCAGTATTATTTTTTCAATTTTGGGTGCAGTGAGCGGAACAAGCATTGCGGGGCATTCAATGTGTCCTAAAATATCCTGCAGCTCGAATTCGGGAAAGTCAATATTGGGATCTGTAATTAATAAGCAACTGTTTTTTGATGCTTCAATGACCATGTTTTTTGTAGCATTGCTCACTACTTCGCAATCGATATTAAGAATGCTGCATTCATCCTTTAAAAATTCAACATTGTCCTCCAGTAGTTTGGTAAGTTCCTCGTTTACATTTTCACTGGTGGTATTTACCTCCGTAAGTTTCAGGTCATTGGGAAAAGGGTAGAAGTAATCTGATGGAGGTGGAATGGCTGTAAGCAGAATTTTGATGGGTGCAGCATTTGCTTTTGCAAAGTCGGTGGCAAATGCCAAAACATGCGCTGTTACTTGCATCCCATTAAATATGACCAGTACCTTTTGCACTTTAATAATTATGGTACTGTAATTTAATTAATGTTTTTGGTGCTATTAAAATTTCAATATGAACTTTTTATTATTAAAGGGTGGGCTAGATGCTTTTTAATTCTTCGATGATTACCTGGATAAGACCTACATCGGGAAGTTCTTTTTCCTGGTAAGTAATGGCTCGCCATTCCAGGTCTTCATCCCTGTCGAATAAAACGGTAGTACCCTCAACAAGGGCTTCTATTTTATACAAATATCCCAGCTGAAGAAGTTTAGCAGGGAAGGATAATTCCTTTTGTTTCCAATGTACGTGTATCTTAAATTCTACCATTTTTGCGGTAAATGACTGTTAACTCTGCATATATAAACGTGCCAAAATTTTTTGCAACCTCTATTCAATTTTAGGCTAGGCTACGAGAACTTCTTGTAAGCAATATGATGATTGAATCGGTAATAGGTGCGTATGCAGCTACCTGTTAGTCCATTTGTACTTTGCTATTGAATAACCCGAACTATTTTTGGTGAAAGTTGTGCTCTTTTGATAGAGAGTTGTTTTCTCTTAGCAAAAAGTTGTTTTCTTTTTGCAGAAAGTTGTTCTCTATTGGTTGAAACTTGTTCTCTTCTGGTTGAAAGTTGTTCTCTTTTGGTTCAAAGATGTTTTCTTTTGATTGAAAGTTGTTTTCTTTTAGGATAAAGTGTTTTTCTTTTTGCATAAAGTGTTTTTCTTTTTGAACATTGTTTCTTTCTTTTTACGTAAAGTGAACAAGTTTTCGCCCATTGTTGTAAAGTTTTGGAACATTGTTGCAAAGGTTTCGCTGGTTGTTGTAAGCTTTTGCTCAAAAGTTGTTCACTTTGGGGACATTGTTTACAACTTTATGCGCATTGTTGTTGAATCCGTTCGAAAAGTTGTTTACTTCCTGCGCAATGTTTCTTTCTTTTCCGAAAAAGTTGTTTTCTTTTTCTAAAAAGAAGCTTTCTTTTTCACCATTTTTCGGGGAAATTTTAAAACACCTGCTTCAGCAAAGGATTGATCTTGCCAGGAATTGAAGAAGAAAAGCCTTGATATGCAATAATTTCTGTGGGGAATGTTAAGCTGGTAATACCATCTTTTCAATAACAACCAATTTGGCTTGTTGCAATGAGATGACCACCGCCTTGAACTTTGTTTTTGCCACTTCCACTTCTGTTGCTGTCAGCCGGCAATTTAAAATGAGTTCCTTCCTGTCAAAAAAGTAATCGTTGATATCAATACTTGTAATGAATTTGGTAACCTTTAAAGTAGTTGGAAATTTTAGGGACACGATTCTCATAAGAAGTACAATTGGTAGGAAGCGTAAACCTACATTAACTTAAGCACTCGGTCTGTTAATAAAGATCAACGCGGTCTTTTCATCGTTTAATTAACCTGTATAAAAAAGTCCTGGCAAATCCATTTACAAAATCCTCTTTCCGCAGTTGCAGGTTTATCATCTCACTATGGGCATTTAATGTTTGGATGCGTATTTGCAGCTACCAGTTATTGCTTATGTAATTAATGTGTATGATAAAAAACTTATGGTTTGTTGATGATGATATAGATGATTGTGAACTTTTTGAAACCGTAAGAAAAAAGGTGTTGCCTTCTTCTTCGATCACCTATTTGCACAATGGACAGGTGTTCATGGATTTTTTAACCATCAAACGTCAGCCGGACCTTATTATTCTTGATGTAAATATGCCTTGTAAAAATGGCCTGGACTGCCTTTGTGAAATAAGGTCTGATTCCGCATACAGCAAACTGCCCATTGTTATTTTTAGTTCTTCGGCAGAACCGAACCACATTTTAGAAGCTTATGAAAAGGGCGCAAATCTTTATTTTACCAAGCCAAGCAATTACAACGAGGTGTTGAAAGGAATGGACTTTATACTCAATATGAATTGGAATGATCCTTTTCAGATTACAAAGAACTATCATTTAAAAAAGGAGTTTGTACCTTTTAAAGGTTTTTAATAAACCAGCTAGTTGGGCCGTCACAAATGCATCTTTACACTCCTACTTATAGTTACTCAAAGGGTTAGGCCATCAAATGACAATGTTTTTTCATTCATCATTTCGCTTCCTTAATTTTTGTTGAATTAAATTATCTCCATTCATTTAAATAATTGCACTTATTCATGAGCTCGAAACGATTTAAGCCTACTTTTAGCCCTCAATATTTTTAAGCAATGAATACCGACGTATTAAAACTGTTACAAAAGAAAAAAAAGCAAATCTTAGAAGACTGGGTAAATGCACAATTGAATGATGCAGGTCTGCGTGAAGACCTGATGAGCAACGAAGAATTGAGAGAACAATCGGAAGAATTATTAACTACCTTATTAAAAGTAGTGAATGATAAAAATATTACTGATGTTGATTCATCAGATTATGAACCCGTGCACGAGATATTGGGTGGTATTTCTATTTCAAGGGCCAGGCAAGGTTTTTCTCCAAGAGAAACCGGTATATACATCTTTAGTTTAAAAGATGCTTTATTAAATACGTTGCAATCCGAATTAAAGGAAGATCCTTTAGCATTGGTTGAAGCGATTTATAAGGTAAGCAAGCTGATGGACAGCCTTGGCATTGTTACTTTCGAAACTTTCATCAAGGGAAGAGAAGAAGTGATTCTTCGCCAAACCGACGAAATCACAGAAATATCTACACCTGTAATACGTGTTTGGGACGGCATTCTTGCCCTTCCGATTATTGGCACTTTAGATAGTGCAAGAACGCAGGTGGTCATGGAGAATTTACTCCAGGAGATCGTAGAAAGCGGAAGCACCATCGCCATTTTAGATATTTCAGGCGTGCCTGCGGTTGATTCTTTGGTGGCGCAACATTTAATTAAAACAGTAGCTGCTACCAGGTTAATGGGAGCAGAATGTATTATTAGTGGTATTCGCCCTGAGATCGCACAAACAATTGTTCATTTGGGTATTGACCTTTCGAATATTGTTACAAAAGCAACTTTAGCCAGTGCATTAAAACATGCTTTCGGACTATTGAAAATTGAAGTAAAAAGGGTACAAAAAGAAAAAGCAGCACTTTAAATTATGGACAGAATTCCAATTCTCAGGATGGGTAAATTTTTGTTGGTTACCATACAAATCGATCTTTACGATCGGTTGGCAACCAACCTGGAAAGCGACCTTGTTCAGATGGTAAATAAAACCGAAGCTAAAGGTGTATTGATCGATATTTCCGCATTATCTATTGTTGATTCTTTTATGGGTCGCATACTGGGCAACATTGGCAGCATGTCGAAAATAATGGATGCAGAAACAGTGGTGGTAGGTATGCAGCCTGCCGTGGCCATTACGCTTATAGAATTAGGCCTGGAGCTAAAAGGTGTTCATACTGCGTTGAACGTTGAAAGAGGTATGGAACTTTTATCCCAAAAAATTGGTTCGTATGACGAAGAACTAGAAGAAGATGAAGCTGGTTCTGAATAAAGATAGAATGGTGATTGATAAGGAGCAGGATGTAGTTCCTTTTAGAAACCGGGTGAAAGAGTATGCGGTAAAGATTGGTATGAGCCTGGTCAATCAAACAAAAATTATTACAGCAGCCAGCGAACTGGTCAGGAATATGTTGAAGTATGCCGGCGGTGGTCTTACTATTATTGAAGTAGTTAGCCAGGGAAGAGATACAGGTATACGTCTTACATTCCAGGATAAAGGGCCGGGAATAAAAGATATTGTTCTTGCCATGAAAGATGGGTATAGCTCGGGTAAAAGTTTAGGCATTGGTTTACCGGGTACTAAACGGTTGGTTAGTGAATTTGATATTAAAAGTGAAATAGGCGTGGGAACAACAATTACAATTTTAAAATGGAAGAATGGTTAGCCAAACACATTTGGCGCTGAAGGCGGACGATAGAAGTTATTTTGCCATTCTAAAAAAACAGATACATGCCATTGCTGCCGAAGCAGGTTTTGGTGAAGCAAGAATTGGCGAACTGGATATTGTTGTTGCAGAACTGGTAAGCAACCTTGTAAAACACGCAGGCGGTGGCCAGGTATTAGTAAAACTTGTAGAAGAAAGTGGCATCCAGGGCATAGAAATGGTCAGCATTGATAATGGCCCGGGCATGACAGATGTAAGCCGGATGGAAAAGGATGGCTTTTCTACAAAAAATACACTGGGGCAGGGATTAGGTGCCATGAAAAGATTGTCAGATGTTTTCCAGGTGTATTCGCAAAAAGCATGGGGCACCGTTATCCTTATCAGGTTATACAAAGAAGAACTGCCCCGTTTTAAGCAGGCAAGTAAAATAGAAGTAAGGTCGGTGGTTATTCCAAAACCGGGTGAAACCAATTGTGGTGATGGATTTTTTTGTATGAATACGAAGGAGCATTTAAAGATCTTTTTAGGCGATGGCTTGGGACATGGACCTGCTGCAGAAAAAGCAGTGAATGAAGCAGGCAACGCATTTTTAAATTGTCCCGAAACTGACCCGGTGGAAATGATCCGGTATATTAATAATGAAGTAAAAAAAACAAGAGGGCTGGTTGGTACCATTGCTGTTTTTGATTTGTATAATAAAAAATGGAAGGTTTGTGGTGTAGGCAATATAAGCACACGCATTTCCAGCCATACCAGTTCAAAAAACCTGATGTCTTACAATGGCATTATTGGATTAAATGTACCAAGAACATTAAATGCACAGGAAGTGGAGTATGAAAAAGGCCAGTACATAATTATGTGCAGCGATGGCATTAAAACCAAATGGGATACAACGCGTTTGACTGCCATTCAACGCTACGATTCTTCTATTTTGGCCGCTTCTATTTTAAAGGATTTTGCTAGGAATACAGATGATATGTCAGTAGCTGTTTGTAAGATAAATTTATAAGTAATGCATGAATTAGCAAGAGTTACTTTACAAAATGAAATGGACCTGATACTGGCCCATAAACGTTCGATGAAGCTGGCAGAACTGTCTGGTTTATCCCTTTCTGCACAAACAACTTTTGCAACAGCAGTATCCGAGGTTTCGCGACATACTATTGAAAGCGAAAAAGGCGGCTGTTTAATTTTAAGCGTAGAAACAGAAGGTCGCGACAATTATATAGTTGCCTGTTTACAGGACGAGGACTTAAATGGTGCTAAAGAAAATGAAGGTTTGGCCTACGCCAAAAAACTGGTGAACAGGTTCAATGTTTCAGCAAATGGAAAAGGAACATCCATTGAATTATTCTATCACATAACGCCCCCTTTTCATATTGACATTCATAAGCTGGATGAGTGGAGAAGGATCTTTCGCAACGAGCCGCCCATTTCTGCATACGAAGAATTAAAGCGGAAGAATGAGCAACTGCAGGACCTTTCGGAAAAAGTACATAAAAGCGAAGCACAGTATAAAACCCTCACCAATTCATTGCCCATGATCATCTTCTCCCTTGACATGGGAGGGCAGTTATTGTATGCAAATGAATGGTTACACAAATACACCGGCGAATCGCTTGAAAGTTTAAATAACAGCAAATGGAAATCGGTAGTGCACGAAGATGACTACAATTCTTTTTTGTTGTTGTTTAAAAATCCTATTACCAAAGGCACAAACATTATAAAAACACAAGCCCGGTTAAAGCATCAAAACAGCAATGAATATTTATGGCACCAGGTTTCTCTTTCATTGCTTAAAGATGATAATGAAGATAAACAATACTGGATCGGTTATATAGTTGATATACATGCGCAAAAAGTAGTTGAAGAAACTTTAAAGGATAATATTGAATTAAAGAAAACAAAGAAAGAGTTAGAAGAGAACCAGCATACACTGGAAAAATATATTGCAGATCTTGCACGAAGCAATGACGAATTACAGCAATTTGCTTTTGTTGCTTCACACGACTTGCAGGAGCCTGTGCGTAAATTAATTTTTTATAGTGATTACCTGTTGAACGTGTATGGCAACTCGATGGACCAAAAAGGGATTGATTATATCACCTTAATGCAAAATGCTTCACAACGCATGCGCAGCCTGATACAAGACCTGCTTACTTTTTCATTGATCAATAAAGAGCAAATTAAATTCACCAATATTGACTTGAATGAAATTGCAAAAGATGCAACGCAAGACCTGGAGATGATCATTGAAGAAAAAGGGGCCGTTTTCAATATCAGCCCCCTGCCAGTTGTAACCGGTGATGAACGCATGCTGCGCCAGTTGTTTGAAAACATAATCAGTAATTCTTTAAAATACGCCAGGTCAACAAATGCCCCGGTGATTGATATTAGCTTTCAACAGAAAGAAAACTTTTATGAATTATCCTTTAAGGATAATGGTATTGGATTTGATGAACAATACCTGCCACAGATGTTTGCCCTCTTTCAACGCTTACACGACAGGAAGGATTATGAAGGCACCGGATTAGGTTTGGCCATTTGCCGGAAAATCGTAGATATGCATGGTGGAGAAATATGGGCAGAAGGCAGGGAAGGAGAAGGTTCCAATTTTTTTGTTTCTTTACCTGTAAATCAACCTGGCAATTAAATTTGCAATATGCATTCAGGCAAAATACTTTTAGCAGATGACGATGTGGAAGACAAAGGGATCATGCAGGACGCAATGGAAATGCTGAATGCGACTGATATTTTAGTGTTTGCAAACAATGGTGCCCATGTACTTGAATTACTGGAAATGAACAGTGATGCTGCACTTAAACCTTGCCTTATCGTATTAGACCTCAATATGCCCCGGATGAATGGCACACAAACCTTAAGCATTTTAAAAAACAACGAGCAATTCAAACATATTCCAGTAATTATTTATTCTACTTCCATTAACCCGCTCGAAAAAGAAAAGTGCCTCTTACTTGGTGCGGATTCTTACATTACCAAACCCATCTCTCTTAAAGAAAGCATTGAAACAGCAAAGATCTTTTTACAATTTTGCGCTACTCCCTCAGTTGTGTAGTGCAACAGGATATTTTGTTTTAAACACTTTTTCATTGCCTCCTCCAACAATTACCAATGAGCTTGGAGAATGTATTTTGTTAAAAAACATAGCTAATTACCCAGCAACAAAAAAAGAAGCAAAAAGAAAAACATTGCGCTACCGAGCTTAAAAAATGATAAAGCAATAAAGCTTCTCATCCATAATAAATACCCTGTGGTTTTGCTTTTCACGTTTCCTTAGATGCGTACCTTTAATAAAGCGTTTAGCATAATAATTCATACCTGCTCCGTCCTTTCCATTAAGTTCCGAAGTTTCATAATTGTTCACTTAAACTATAAAAACAATTACATGAAAAAGTCAGTGCTTCTTTTAGGGATCTTAACCTTTTTATTTACCTCTTGTAGCAAGACGGACAAAGTGCAAACTGAAAAAGAAGTCGCCTTTAAAAATGCAAAGAAAAAAGTCCCGGAATTTTTGCAAACCCATTTTACCAACAGTACCAGTTTTACAAATCCTTATTTTCCAGCGAAGGAAAATAAAACCTATACCTATGAAGGCGAAACCGAAGATGGTTTCGAACACATAGAAGAAGTACGTTTGAATACATTCAAAAACATCATGGGTGTACAATGTATTGTCGTGAATTTTAAAGCCTATGTAGATGGAACGCTGATTGAAGAAGCATTTGACTGGTATGCACAAGATGATGCCGGAAATGTTTGGTATTTTGGTGAAGCAGTAGATAATTACAACGAGGATGGAATATTAGAAGACCACGAAGGCTCCTGGGAAGCGGGTGTTGATGGCGCAGAACCCGGCATCATTATGCTGGCAGATCCCAAAAATGGTATGAAGTACAGGGAAGAATTTTACCCCGGCGAGGCAGAAGATGAAGCACACGTAATAGGCACAAAGCTTACCGTTACTACTCCGTTAGGAACCTTTACTAATTGCATCAAAACTAAAAATTACACCAGGCTTGAACGCGGCATTATTGAACATAAATATTATGCACCGAACGTTGGCCTCATAAAAGAAGTAAATCTTCAGGCCCACGAACAAATATTTCTCGTTTCTATACAATAGCATCAAGAAAAGCATTAAGGCTGCTCTTTGTAAAAACAACTTATTCGGTAAAACCCTTTTGTATCCTTATTCTTTTAGATCGTAATAAACATACTTGTCCGCTTGTCCTACTTTAATAAAGCGACGACTAGTTTTGGTTTGCTTTGTATCGTTCTTTGGTGTAAAAGAAGTTTCAATTACGTAGCCACCTGGTAATTCCGGTAACATTATATTGGCGCCAATTTCCTTTCTTGTGGTAGCAGGTAAAACAACATGTTGCTTATTGCTTGAAACTTTTTTTCCTGCTGCATTAATAAGAGCAATTTCAACTTCACCCTCCATTTCTTTACCTGCATCATTAACACCTACAAGTTGTACATCTAATTGTGAACCTGCTTTGTGCGGTTTTTTTGACGGGTTATAACGTTCATCCGCCAGGTTGATAAAAACATTCGCCGGTGCAAAAGCATGTTTAAAAACTTTCAGTACGGGTGAAGGTTTTAAATCTTTTATATTGCCTACAAACCAATCGCCTGTATAACCGTAGTTGTTGGTTAAATAACAAAA
>JAKFCI010000087.1:0-5553 GCA_036676725.1 Chitinophagaceae bacterium | reverse complement strand
AATATCCATTTCAGCCGGCACATCAACCACGTAACGAAAATTTTCAGTAGACGTTAAGATTGTATTGACATACCAATTAGGCAATTCAATATAACCGGTTACATTAATTTGGTATTCCACTTCAATGGTACAAGGATAGCCCGCAGGAGGCGTATACAAATTCATTGCATAGCTATCTGTAACGATGGAAATACCATCGTAGGAGGCTTTTACGGAAAAATCTTTCTTACTGTATTTTTTTACCAACTGCCCTGAGTTATTATAGACTTTTATTGACACTTCATTTACTTTTCTAAACTTGTCAATTCCAAAACTATGATTGAGGTATTGAGCACCATTACTATTTAATACTGTAATAACCTGGTGTACTTTTAAATTGTATTTGGATGGTGATTCTATATTTAAAAATCCTTCATCTAACCTGTAAACTGCATTTGCATTTTCCTTAAGACTATCAGCAATTTTTTCAACAGATGAAAGATTGATGTCTTGTGCGAAAAGGCTAATGTTCAAAAAGATCAGACAAAATATAAAAGTTATCCCGGTCTTCATTTTATGATTTTGATTTTAAAAGAACAGGCTCATTTAATAATTCTATCAACATGTTATAAAAGTCTTTCACCATTTCATATTCTTCAGGGTCAAACCTTTCACGATCAAAATTGACCTTAACATTAATGCTGATCTTATCGCCGGTTTTCTTTATTTCCCTGCTCACAGACATAGACCTGTCAGCCGTTACAAGCCTTTTGTTTTTAGGCAAGCTTTCTGGTTCCATTGTGGAAGGAATGGTAAATTCTGCAAGCAACGTTGAAGCATGCTTTACACCAAAATCAATGTGACTAAATCGATTATCTGATATAAAAGGATTTTCTGTAAACCCTGTGAACAAATTATAATTCAAGAGGTAATAACCGCCTGTTTTTTTAAGGTTGTAATTAAATTTTAGGTTGTGCACCAAGGCCGCTGAATCATTTTCAGAACCAGTAACCGAGAAAGAATCAACTTTTAAATTGAGGTAAGGTTTTAAAAAATCCTCCTGGTAACTGCCCTTATCCCGGCGGTAATGAACACCTTTTGGAATTTTAGAATATTCCATATTTGCCACGGAGGCATTACCTTTTAAAGATCCATCCGCGTTTACTTCCGCGTGTAAGGAAATGGCATCCCGATCTTTTTGGTCCACACTAAATAAATGAACCAATTCGTACTTTTTCTTGTCCACAACAAAACCAACTGTATTTGAAAGATCATAAGGCAACATAAAAGATGGCGTTTTATAATCGGTTCCATCTAAAACATATCTTTTACCATCAATAGCAACATAAGCTACCACTTTATTGAATTGATCGATAAATGGATAAGTTGTATCTACACTTCCATGGTCACGTTCACTTACCAGTAACGGAACTACATCTAACCCTGCTTCTTTTAATAAATTAATGAGCAGTAAATTTATTTCACCACTATTCCCTTTTTTCTTTTCCCACACATCTTTCAAATTTGATTGTGCGTACTTAGATGATATTTCATTCCAGCTAATATTTGATTGAACATATTCATGAATAGCCACCATTTTTTTATATGGAGTAGCTGAATTGGATAAAAGCGTTTTTACATCCTCGCTTTTTAAACTTTTGCTTATTTGTCCGCCAAAGTTTTTTTCATTGATCAATTCTGCAGCCATATCCTTCCACGAACTTGTATATTTTTTTGTTCCATAATAATCTTTAAAACTGGCAAATTGGAAAGTGACTCTCTGCAAGTATTTGCGTGGCGTTGTTATAAAGGCTTCGTTTCTTAATCCAGGGATGTTTGACATTTCGAATAAAATAGTGCCCAATTTATTATTGGGTACAATATTAATGGGGTAGTAAGATTTTTTATACACAGAATAGGCAAACTCCGAATTAGGTATGGGAGAAAGTTTATAAGAACTAAAAAGCACCGGGAGGTCCGATTGAAATTCCCAGTCACGCAAACCGCTAAAACTTTTCATCCAACTGCGATACTTATATTCAATGATGCTGCCCACTTTTACATTGGGCATCGCAAATGTTATTTCAGAATAAAGGCTGTTGATCTTTTTTGTAAATATGTTCTTCTTGTTCAACATGTCTCTCACTAAATTCCCATTATCATCAGTTGAAATAACAACAGCTTCTATAGAATTGATCATTTCAAAATTATCGTTACTATAAAAATAGATGCTGATGTTGCCCCTGTCAATACCACTCTCTTTAAGGATCTTGAGCTTTATATTTCTTTCGGTCAGCAGGTTATAATCATCATTATAAGTGCTTACGGCTTTATCAAAAATGATCACTGCTTCTGCGCCTTTATCAAAAGGGCATTCTTTAATTTGAATATCCGTATTATTAAATACGCCAAATGTTGATTCTTGCGCATGCGCAGAAATGCATTGAAAAGTAAAAAGGCAGGCAGCAATAATTGCTTTGAGATAAGTATTTTGAAAAAGCATAAGTTGTTTTGGTTGAAAAAAAGTACAGATTGATATAAAAAGAAAAACAGTTTAGGCAACGCAGTGTTTATTTATGTCTTCATTCAGTAGGAATTTATTGCAAGGGAACAATTCTATAAAAAATAGATTACATATTCTAATTATTAGATAAGAATATTTAGGAAATAGTTTGTTTCAGTTTAATTTAAAATTCTTTGCCAATAAAGAATAGATAACCGTGTCTTCGTAGCGATTATTCCAAAATAGATTTTCGACGAAATATCCTTCCTGCACGAAGCCGGTTTTTTCTAAAAGTTTACGCGATGGATAGTTCTCCGGCCGGACAAGTGCTTCTATGGAATGCAGCTTTAAATTTTCAAAACCGTATTTCAAAACAGCAATCAATGCTTCACGCATAATGCCTGTACCATGGTAAGCAGGTTGCAATAAATAACCTACCTCGGCCCGGTGGTTTTCTTTGTAAATATGCACAAAGGCAATGTTGCCAATCAGTTTATTATTTTCTTTTAATGCAATGCCCCAATTAATGCGTTCGCCTTTACTCATTCCTTCATTCATGGTTTGAATCAAAAGGGATATATCATCAACACTTTTAGGAATAGGACGAGGAATGAAACGCATGATGTCTAAATTACTGCGCATCAAAAAAAGTTCTTCTTCATCTTCTTTTGTAATTTGTCTGATCACTAAACGTTCGGTAGTGAGTGTTGGAAATGGTTCGAAGTTGATTTCAAGCATGCACTAACTTAAATAAAATTTTTGTGGATTAAAACGATGAATTAAAAAAGTGCAGAATCATCATAACGCAGTTCCCCGTTCACAATTCGGGCTGCCGAAGTATATGGGTGTTCACCTGCTTTGGTAGCACTCATAATGTGCAATACTTTCCAACCCATGGTTTTAAGATAGTCGGATACCAGCGAACGATGACAACTCCACCAAACAGCTTCTGAGCACATATATGCAGTTCGATGTTTTAATGCCTCTGTCTGCAACTTGTCAATGGCCGTTTCAAATTCTGGCGTTTCCATATAATCGGCATAGCCACGAAAAGCAGGTAGGCGCCACCGGGAATTATGAGAGCCCTCAATCGGCTTTCTCCTGCCGCCTAATGCTTTGAAATGTATGTAGCGAATGCCCTTATCAGGAAGGGATATTTCAAGCGCTTCTTTATTAAAATGCGGGAAACGTTTTGAGCCGGGAAAATTCCGGATATCAGCAACGGTTTCGATATTATGTGCTTTTAAAAGTGCAATAAATTCATCCAACGCATGGGTAGAATGGCCGATCGTCCAGATTGTTTTTTCTTCCTGCATCAATTTCATTGTACTAATCTCTTGCCAAGGTGATGCTAAGCTTCCTGATTTTTTACGCATAAAATCTTTGCTTAACTTGTTGTTCTCAAAAAATTAATGTCATGGAAATACTACCACTACTAAAGCAGGAAATGGAACAGGAAGCAATCACAACACGCAAAATGCTGGAGCGCATTCCACCTGATAAGCTTGGATGGAAACCACATGAAAAAAGCATGACCATGCAAAACCTTGCTGTACACATTGCCGAACTTCCTACTTGGGTAAGCATGGCTTTTAATACAAGCGAACTTGATTTTGCCACGATGAATTACAAACCAACAGAGGTCCATAACACGAATGATATTGTACAACTTTTTGAAAAGTCTTTAACCAGTGGGCTCCAGGCTTTAAGCAATGCGAAAGAAGAAGACCTTTTACCAAATTGGACGATGCGCACTGGCGATAAAGTACATGCTGTTATGACCAAATACGAAGTAGTGCGACATGCATTTGCTCAAACAACGCATCACCGGGCCCAGCTTGGCGTTTACCTGCGTTTACTTGATATACCAATACCAGGTAGTTATGGACCGAGCGCCGATGAAATGATTTTTTAATTATTTGAAAAATAAATTACGTGGCCTTTGCAATTGAATGGCAAAGGTTTTTTAATCTTTATTTATGCCCAATCCTGACCAACGAATAGATCATTACATTGACAAATCAGCGGAATTTGCCAAACCTATATTGAATCATTTGCGTATGCTGGTTCATAAAAACTGTCCCGATGTTGTAGAAACCATGAAATGGAGTTTCCCCCATTTTGAATACAACGGAAGTATTTTATGCAGCATGGCTTCTTTTAAACAACACTGCGCTTTTGGTTTTTGGTTGGGATCGAAAATGAAAGACCCGCATGGCATTTTAACGCCTTCAGGCGAAAGAGATGCAATGGGTCATTTTGGTCAGATCAAATCGTTAAAAGACCTGCCTGCTGATAAAATACTTGCTGCTTATTTTAAAGAAGCCATGGAGCTAACGGATAAAGGCGAAAAATTGAGCAGGGCTAAAAGCGAAACCAAACCACTGACCATACCTCCTTACTTTTTAAGTGAGGTCAAAAAAAATAAAGCCGCTCTATTGCATTTTGAAAAGTTCAGTCCTTCACAAAAAAAAGAATATATAACCTGGATCGCTGAAGCAAAAACTGAAGCCACCCGCCAAAAACGAATGGCTACAGCCGTTGAATGGCTGGCAGAAGGGAAAACAAGAAACTGGAAGTATGAACGCTGACTCCAGCCTGCTTAAAATTAATAATGACTACAAGCTGCCGCAAACAAGGCAATGGTTAACAGGATGAGCACAGCCCAAATAAAAAGCACCATGGTTTGTGCTACAAAAACAATTGTTGGATTGGTGTAACAGTTTTGAATAATTTTTTTCATAGGGTGGTGATTTATTAGGTTCAAGGTAGAAACCTTTACCGCCCTATTCTACTAAATGGGGAATTTTCAAATGAAATAACAAAGAAGTACGCAAGTATAATGCAGTTGACAACTATGAAAAATTACAGTTGGAGATTGTAGAAAAAACAGGATTAGCTTTAAAAACTGTTATTGTATGCCTTTCAGCTGCTTTTACTTCCTCGCCTTCAGCAATAAAGAAAGCAAACCAAAACCTGGTTTAATAATTCGGCTTTTGTACGATTATCAATTAGCATAAAAAATTTAAACAGCCCGGTTGGCATATTTATCTTAAATGCCGCATGAATAT
>JAKFCI010000086.1:0-3157 GCA_036676725.1 Chitinophagaceae bacterium | reverse complement strand
GGCTGCTTTTTCGTAGTGGTTGGTGACGGGAACAAAAGAACAGGATGCCATAAAAAGAGAAAAAACGAGGAGCAGGAAGCAGGAAGTAGAGGGTTGCATAAATTTGTTTTTAGTTAGTGATTGATCGCCATCGCACAACAAATCTATATGGTTAAATGAAATGTAAATAATTGGTAAACAGGCGTATTAAACATGGTTTAGTAAATATTAATAACAGGAAGGATATTAGTTGAACCAGTAATTAAAAATGGCTAAAATCCTTTCCGGGTCATTGGTAAATGGCAGGAATTACTAAAATCAACATTCCCTTTTGGCAAGGATCACCAATATTGGTCACGTCAAAAAGGTTTGTAAATGACATAAAAAGGAATTGTTTAAATCCCTCATATTGGTTAAATTTCTAAATCGATTAGTTATAATGAGGAAGGGGAATTATTTTGCAGCAACATTGATGAAGGCATTTCTTTTCATATTGTTTTTTCCATTTACCTCCTTTACGCAGGACCTTGCCGGCGTGTGGAAAGGCACCATGCATACCACCGGCAGCAGCATGACCTACGAAGTGGTGATCAACGAAGAAAAAGGAAAGCTTTCCGGATACTCCATGACCATCTTTACCATTGATGGCGTAGACAATACAGGTGTGAAGTCCATCAAACTAAAAAGCAAGGGCAATAATTTATTACTGGAAGATGGCGAATTGATCTACCATAATTACAGCACCACGCCAAAACGCATTAAACTCACGGGCAATCTTAATTTACACACCGAACGCGGTGAAATGGTATTAAGTGGAACCTTTACGACCCGGTCGCTGGACATGAGGGACAATACATCCTACAACGGACTTATTCGTTTGCAAAAAACAAAACCGGGTGCCTTATCTAATTTAACGGCCCGGTTAGCATTAATCAACCTGGAAAAAGATGTAGCAGTAACAACGCCTAAAGCAAAAGAAAAAGAATTGCCTACTAATGTGGTGGCAAAGAATCAAGGCAATGCTAAACCAAAAAAGAAAGAAAAAGAAGTACAGCCTGCTATTGTAAAAAACAAGGAAGTTGTTGAAAAAGAAGTACCACCTGCAATTGTAAAAAGCAAGGAAGTAATTGAAGCGGAAAAAGAATTATCCGTGATCAGGCAATCAACGAGCGAAGTATCGGCTGTTGACCGGAAGAAAACAAATGCCTTACCCCCTTCTACAACTAAAGCAACAGCAAGGATCGACATACCGGAAGATGCAACGGCCAAACTGGCGAGCAGGGAAATAGAAACCATACAGCGTGTTTCATTCCGCTCGGATAGCCTGGTCATCAGCCTATATGATAATGGACAGGTAGATGGCGATACGGTAAGCGTGATCCTGAACAACAAGATCATCATTGCAAAAAAGCAGCTGACAGAAAACGCCATTACATCTACCATATATATTAGTCCTGAAATGGGCGACACTTTACAATTGGTATTGTTTGCAGAAAACCTGGGCACCATTCCGCCCAATACAGGTTTGCTTACCGTTAGAGATGGCAATGAACGTTACGAGATCCGCTTTGCCGGCGACCTGCAAAAGAATGCCGCCATCATTTTACTGCGAAAAAAGTAATTCCTGCCCATTTTTCTCCCGGGACGGGTTAATAATTTATTAATATAACACGTTGGGCATCGTAGCTGGTGCAGCCTGAAACCCTTACCCATAAAGGGTTTTAAAAACATGATGTGAATTTTACCGTTGTAGTAAGCTGTTTAAGTTGTTTTACAATGCTTTGTTGTGGGGGTTAGTTTTGTGTTACAAGAGCGGAAGTAAACAACCTGCCGCCATTAAATCCGACTAGAACTTTTTATCATATAGCAAGCAATCGTTACGTCCTCTGTTTCTACAGGGGACTTTTTTTTATTTGATGCGGTGCGGGCTGCGCATGTATTTTTCGTGGATCACATCTTTCATTGGTTGGTCATACACTTTACTTTCCAGCCAGGAAATAATATCGAGGTAGGCAAAGGCACGGGTTTCAAAACGGCTTTTTTCAAACTTCTTAATTTTTGCCAGGAGCTTTTCAAACTCGGGCCGCATCTGGCGCGGCGACAAACGGAAATTGTTCCTGAGGAAACGAAACATTTCTTCTTCAATGATGGTAAGGTTTTCCATTTTGGCCATAAAACGGTAAACCGATTTGGTGAGCGGTTCCATCAGTTCGTAATTGCCTAACTCGTAATGCGCCAGTAAGTGCATCAGGCGTGCATAGCATTGCAGGTCATTCCTAAGATCAACCTTCCAGTTAATAATTTTCTGCACGTAGTCGATGGATCTTTTATAATCGCCACTACCAAAATAAAGCGAACCGATCTTATAATAAAATACAAGTATCCGGTGCTGGTCAAGGAACAAAGAATATTCTTCCAGCTTCTCTTCTAAATAAGGAACGAGTTTCAGGCCCTGCTCAAAACTTCCTTTCATAAAGTGCTGGTTGATCTTTGCTGTATTTAAATACACAAAGGTTTGCACCAGGTTGTTGTTGCTTTGTTCGCCAACTTTTGAATGGCTGAATTTTTCAAAGGCTTTTAGCGTTTCATCAAACCGAACATAGTTGCGCAAATCAAAATGGGCATTCAGCAGGTTGTGCATTCCTTTTATATAATGACCTGTTTCAATCGCCACCATTTGCGGCTGCTCGTTAAAAAGATCTACCCATTTTTGGGTGTAGCGGTAGTACATTAAAAAGTCCTGCCGGATAAAAGCAAACCAGCAATAGCTTTGAAAAAGATAGAGCCTTTCGTAAAAGCCCGTTTGTTCGCCGGCATTAGCAGGTAAATGTTTTTTGAAAAACCGCTTCACTCCTTCTTCATCTTTCTCGTTGCGGGCATGCCCGTTTTTAATGTACCAGCTATAAAGTTGCAAAGCCAGGTTGGAAAGCTTTGTGATGATTAATCGTTTTTCGGCTACTTCTTCTGCTTCTGAGGAAAGCCTGTCTGCCCTGTCCTGCATACTGCGGGTTATATGCAAGGTTTCAATTTTCTTTTCCAGCGAGATGATGCGGATCAGGAAGCTATCCTGGTTATAAGAAAGTGCCAGGTCTTTTATGCGTTCAAGAATTTTTAGGCTTTGGTGGTAGAGCCCTTTATTATATAAAATACGTGCATGGTCTAATTGCTCGTGCAACTG
>JAKFCI010000085.1:0-2624 GCA_036676725.1 Chitinophagaceae bacterium | reverse complement strand
TGTGCAGCCGAGATGGTACAACCTGCTGTTGGTACCAATACTGCAGAAGCCTTCAAACTTCTGTCCTGGTTACCGCCTTTGCCATCAATGGAAACTAGGCGCATGTGGTATGGTGAACCATTCACTTCAGAAGCACCTCTGCCCACACCCCAGTCGTATTCAGCAGCAATGTGTCCGCCCCAGGCCAGTAAAGCCGTACTGGCATTATTAGACCTGAACCTGATTTGAAGCTGTGTTTTGGTGCTGGCGGTAGTGGCATCCTGGTTATCCTCATTCAAATAAGTAAAATCAACAATAGTACCGCCCCAAATGGCCATCTTAGTCGCATTGTACCTGTTTGTTCGGCCTGCCGTAGGCAACGCATTAAAACTAAGCGCGGGCTGTCCGGTTACTTCAGCACCGGCACTGGATGGGGCTGGAATATCATATTCTATTGAGTCACCAAGATTAAAGCCAGTGCCGGTTGTTGGATCAATGGCTTCTGCTGCGTGACTGAAGTTAGCCTGGTGAGAACCTACAGGGTTATCCAGGTTGTAATAATGGGTAATGTAGTCCAGGGCATGTCCGTTCTGGTCTTTTGTATCCCACTCAATAACTAAAGTGTGTATGTCTGTTGCGATACCTTTCAAACTCGAAATCCGCATGCGGTAAGGAATAGAATAACCTTCAGCAAAGTGGGCACCGGAAGGGCCTAAATTACCATTCTGCCAAAATATTGTTTTAGGTGAAGTAGCCGATCCGTTTTCGCCCTGGTCAAGATCGGCAGCTTGGCCAAAGGCCTTTGAAGAAAAATTAATAATGGAAATGAAAACAATAGAGAATAAGGACAAAAATTTTAAACCGTTTTTAATACACAGTTTATTGTTTGCCGTTTGGTTGATTTTAAACATAAAACAAGGTTTAAGAAGTGATTGAAATAGTTATCTTTTCCTTGTTTCCCAGAGGATGGTTTAATTAGATTGATGGGTTTTCAATAAGTAGCTTAGACATTAGTAGAAAAATGATCATGGCAATAAGGTAACAATAGCCCGCTTTTGCAGACTTTCAACCCAGAATTACCATGGATCAAGAGGTTTTATTTAATGTAAGTTGTAATGCGTACAACCTTTAATGCAAACCTATTTTGGAGGAGAATTATCTAATTGCAAAATTTTTTTGTAAATACAATACAGTTGCAATGATAAATGCAGTTGGTAGTTGGGGTAAGCAGAAGTTAGCATTTTGATGGCTTTTAGAAAAGGTTAGCAAAGCACACAATTCAATAAAAATTTGTTTTAATAAAGAAGGTATTATATCTCTTGTTTGTCAACATAGCGCATGTTGTAAAAATAATTTGGATCATTTCATAAGGAGGACAAAACGTAGACCTGGTGCGGGTTATAAAGCTTAGAAGAGTAAGATTGGAAGGTTCGTAGAAGGATATTTTTAAATCGTATACAAATGTAAAACTCTTAATTGCATACATCCAAATATTGGAGGCATTATTTATAAAGTTTTTTTTATATATCTCAGCAGTAAGCCTAATCGAGCATTTAAATGTTTTCCGCTGTTTGGTATGTTATAACTTTTCATTTTATATACTTAGTTCATTTACCAACTAAATAGTATTATCTTCGTCCTGTTAATTTGAGCCTCGCATTAGTATAGTATAATTATCTGCCTCGCATTTCTGCATCGCATTTTTAGTTTGTCTGTTACTCCTTGCTTTCCTCAGATCATTTTATTATTTATCAAACATTTAGTATGAACATTTACGTTTCAAACTTAAGCTTCAACATTCAAGATGAAGACTTAAAAGGATTTTTTACAGATTTTGGAGAAGTTACTTCTGCAAAAGTTATCATGGACAGGGAAACAAACCAATCTCGTGGATTCGGTTTTGTTGAAATGTCTGACGATGCAGCTGCTAAAAAAGCAATCGCAGAATTAGACAACGGCATGGTAGAAGGCAGAAACATTAAAGTAATGGAAGCAAAGCCTAAAGAAGACAGACCATCTCGCAACAGCGGCGGTGGCGGCGGCTACAACAACGGTGGCAGCTACAACAAAAACAGATATTAATCCAATTATATTTTGTTAGAAAAAACCCTGATTCTTCAGGGTTTTTTGTTTTTTGTACCCTGCGCTAAATTTCTTTTACTGCGATTATTGTCAGCCTTCTAATAAAAGGCATCTAAGCCTTTCCCCCAGTTGCCCGAAGCCCTTCAATTTAGATTAACATTTTGCAAACTTCGATTGCAATACCTACCCTTCTAACACCCGTTATCATCCTTTTTAATAAGCTCATCTTACAAATCCCTCATAAAAAACAGGCATAATTTTTTTGCATTTAATGTGTAAGCAATAATTTTTTTTACCATAAAAAATTTTAGTCATGACACAAAGAAATCGCAATCGTGAACAAGACAGAATGAATATTTCTCGCAGGGAAAACCAGGGATATAACCATGGACAAAACCGGAATAGAAATTATAATGATCCCCGCCGTGGTAATGATTACGATCAAACAAATGCGGGTAGAAGACAACAACCCCAATACAGCCAGGAATACAGGCAGCAAAATGAATACGATGACTATACTTATAGTGATCCAAGAAATCGTGCAGAAGATTATAGAAACTTTC
>JAKFCI010000084.1:0-4513 GCA_036676725.1 Chitinophagaceae bacterium | reverse complement strand
TTCGAGCAATTATTTTTTCATTTCGGGAATCAACCTTTTCGTTTCATCCATATAAATGCTGATAAAATGGGAACGAATTAAAGCAGCAGTAGGTGAACTTTTTCCTGGCAAGGAAACGGCAATTGCTTTTGAGGCTTTAACAGGCATGTGGCAATCAATACAATTGGAAGTAATGGAGGGTCCTAAAGTTTTTTCCATCGGGCAAAAGTTGTTGTGTTCTTTGGTATGGCAATTCATACAACGCTGAGAAAACAAAACTTTATTTCCTTTTTCGTTTGCATGCGGGCTGTGGCAACTATTGCAGGTCATAGTCTCGCTAAGTATAAAACATTTGCTTGCCCGAAGCAATCCATATTGGTTACCGTGTACATCAATTTTTTCGGGGTCAGGTGTAGTTGTATCAACTTTAAAATGATCGGATAAAGCATCACCTGCAATAAAGCTAAATGATGGATCTGTTTTTTGCAATCTTCCACCATGACATAAAGCACATAGATCAAGATTTTGCTGGCGAGAAAGTTTGGCAGGATTTACAATGAATTTGCCTATAGTATCACCAGGATTTTGCGCCATGAATTGCACATGTTTTGCTGCCGGCCCGTGGCATTTTTCACAGTCAACACCATAAATTATTTTGTTCTTGTCGAATCGCTCAGGCTCTTTTTTTTCTTCTGAAATTGTTTTGGCAAATGTTGTATGGCATTCGAGGCAACGGGATGTGATCACCCGGTTAAAAACGATTTTATCAGGAAAGCCCGGGCTGTTTGACCATTCGTTTGCAGCAGAAAAATAGGTAATCGGTAATTGAAATAAATTTTCGTTTCTCCAGTTTAAAAAACTTTGTCCTTTAGTACCAGAGCCAACCACGATATCAAAACGGCGAGCCTTCTTTTCTGTTTCTTTAAAATATTCCACCTGGTAAAATCCACTGTCTCTTTTTTCCATCGCAACAAATACACTTTTATTGTAGTAGTATTTATTTTTTCCATCTTCAAAACTTCCTTTGATTGATTCTTTAGAAGCTTCTTGTGATGTTTGGTAATGGGCTGTATGTATATGCGATTCAGCAATATCTTTATGGCAACTTGCACAGGCTGCTGAACCCACAAAGCCTTCTTCTGCAAGCGTTTTCCCTTTGTCTTTTTTTTCTTCTTCGTTCATACATTTTGTCAGAACAAAAACGCATAAAACGATCATTAAAAGAATAAGTACAGACTGTCTAATTTTTTTTATTTTATTTAAAATAAACACTTAGTAAAAATTTGTAAACCATTTAGAAACCTGGGTTTTGATAAAAGCAAACCACTATTGCGGGCATTTAACCTGTATCTTTAAAGGTTGTAATTTAAGATTTAAAAAACACTAACTATGCCTAACAAGGGCTTATCTTTTTTCTGCCTCGTTTTACTCTTTTTATATTCAGTTTCTTGTAACAGAAAAGAAACATTGTTTACTTCTTTATCACCTTCTCAAACCGGAATACATTTCGCAAATAATCTGGAAAATAAAAAGTTATTCAACATACTTTATTTCTTGTATTACTATAATGGCGGTGGTGTTTCAACAGGTGACATTAATAACGATGGATTAACTGATATTTATTTTACTGCAAACAGTAAAGGCAATAACAAACTCTATTTAAATAAGGGCAACTTCCAGTTTGAAGATATTACAGCAAAAGCAGGTGTAGCCGGTACTTCCGATTGGTGTACAGGGGTAACTATGGCAGATGTAAATAGTGATGGACTGTTGGATATTTATGTTTCAGCAGTTGCAAAGCGCTATGGTTTAAATGGAAAAAACGAACTTTTTATTAATAATGGCAATAATACATTTACAGAAAGTGGGGCAGCTTATGGTTTAAATTTTTCAGGCTTTACATCTCAAACTGCTTTTTTCGATTACGATCGCGACGGCGACCTTGATTGTTTCATTGTCAATCAATCGCATCATCCACATGCAAACGTAGTAGATACCATGTTCCGGAATAAATACGATTCCTTAGCAGGTGATCGGCTTTTTCGCAATGAGCTAAATACGGGACAAAAGAAATTCACAGACGTTTCAAAACAAGCTGGCATCTATCAAAGCAATCTCGGTTATGGATTAGGGTTAGCCATAGCTGATTTAAATAATGATGGCTGGGATGATGTGTATGTCGGAAATGACTTTCATGAAAACGATTATTACTATGTGAATAAAGGTGATGGAACTTTTAAGGAAAGTGGTGCTCAGCATTTTGGCCACTATAGTCGTTTTAGCATGGGTAATGATGTTGCAGATTACAATAATGATGGACAACTTGATCTTGTAACCGTTGATATGTTACCACCCGATGAAAAAGTTTTAAAAACTTATGGCAGCGACGAAAATCCGGACATCTATAAAGTGAAACTTCAATTAAACGGTTATCAAAATCAATATTCCAGGAATTGCCTGCATCGTAATAATGGTAATGGCGATAGTTTTAGCGAAACCGCCCTACTTAGTGGTGTTGCTGCAACCGATTGGAGCTGGGCGCCGCTGTTTGCAGATTTTGATAATGATGGTGCAAAGGACCTTTTTATAAGTAGTGGTATAGTAAAGCGGCCTGTTGATATGGATTATGTTCGATTTGTATCGGACTTACAGGTAAAAAAAGGAATGAATCAAACCGACAAGTACGATGATTTGGCAATAGAAAAAATGCCAGATGGAAGTGCATACCCGTTTTTATTTAAGGGAAGCGGCGGTTTGGGTTTTAAAGAGGTAAGTGATGAATGGGGCACAGGTAAAATGAAAGGCTATTACAACGGTGCTGCTTATGCGGATTTGGATAACGACGGAAATCTTGACTTGGTAATTAATTGTATTAATGCGCCCGCGGTAATTTTAAAAAATAATGCACCCAAAAAAGCACACCTTTCTATTGCTTTTAAAAGCGATGGCCTTAACAAGTTTGGAGTTGGCGCTAAAGCTTATGTTTTTAGTAAGGGAAAAATTCAATACCAGCAACTAATGCTTACGAGAGGATTTCAATCTTCTTCTGATACCCGTTTGCATTTTGGTTTAGATTCTACCAAAGTAGTGGATAGTTTATTGATCGTTTGGCCTGATCAAAAGTTCCAGGTAATTAAAAATGTGCCTGCAAACAAACAATTGCTTGTTCAGCATGCAAATGCAGCAGGTGTTTTTAATCAACAGCTATTTTTTAAACCACCAGCAGAAATATTATCACCAACAACAGAAAGTAAAATTGCATGGAAGCATAACGAAAATGATTTTGTTGATTTTAACGTGCAATATTTATTGCCGCATGCATTGTCTACCCGCGGACCTAAACTTGCAGTTGCTGATGTGAATGGTGATGGCTTGGATGATTTTTATGCGTGTGGCGCCGCAGGTCAAAAGGGTACATTAATGCTGCAGCAAAAAGGTGGTTCTTTTACTCCTTCAAGTGCGGCGTCATTTGCACCTGATTCAGCTTGCGAAGATGTAGATGCTTTGTTTTTTGATGTGGACGGAAATGGCAGCTTAGATCTTTATGTAGTGAGTGGAGGGAATCAATATGTAGGGAAGAACCCGGCCTTATTAGACAGGCTGTATTTAAATGATGGAAGAGGAAATTTTACAAGATCTACTTCACCATTGCCTGCCATTTTTGAAAATAAATCATGTATATCCGTTTCAGATATTGAGAATGATGGAGATAAAGATGTTTTTATTGGAAACCTTGCAAATGCCCGTGCATACGGAGTTCCACAAACCTCGTACCTACTAGTAAATAATGGTAAAGGACAATTTTCTGTTGCGCAAAATTCTGCAATACCACTAAACAATTTAGGAATAGTGACATCTTCCTCTTTTGCTGATGTGAATAAAGATGGTTGGCAAGACCTTATTGTTGCGGGTGAATGGATGCCAATAACAATTTTTCTAAACACAAAAGGAACATTTAAAAAAACTGAATTACCAAATTCATCAGGTTGGTGGCAAACCTTATTTATTGATGATGTGAACAGTGATGGTAATCTTGATGTATTAGCCGGTAACTGGGGATGGAATAATAAATTCTGGAGCAGGAAAGATGGAACAGTAAATTTATATGTTAACGATTACGATAAAAACGGGCAAACCGACCAGTTACTTTCCTATACTACTAACGGTAAAGAATATCCATTTTTAGCAAAAGATGAAGTAGAACGTTCTTTGCCTTTATTAAAAAAACACTATTTGTTGTATGCCGATTATGCAGGAGAAGTAATGAAAGATGTTTTTTACGGATGGATCGATACGATTAAACCATTAAAGGCTGAGCGATTAGGTTCGGCAGTGTGTTATGGTAATGGAAAAGGAACATTTGAAATAAAAGATTTACCAGCTGAATTGCAGTTGGCCCCAATTTTCTCTTTTCAAAAATTACCGGGTACGGAAAAAAGATATTTAAGCGGTGGTAATTTTTATGATGTAATTCCTTACGAAGGACGTTATGATGCGCAACCTTTGGCATTATTCATGGTCTCTAAGTCGGGTT
>JAKFCI010000083.1:0-1545 GCA_036676725.1 Chitinophagaceae bacterium | reverse complement strand
TATCAGCCCACTAAATTGTTTAAAGGATCCTGATAATTCTTCCCTTGTATTTTTTGCAGCCACATTCGCCTCCTGCCTGTTTACCATCATTTCATTTTTTACCGCCGCTTCTACTCGGGCTACTTCGGCATTAAAACCTTCAATACGGTATTTTATATCGGCTAAGGTTTTATCATCATTAGGTTTTTTAGCTTGTGAAATAAACCAAAGAATCATTACAAGGCCAAGAATGATCAGGGCAAGAAGTATATAAACAAGGGTCATGCTTTAATAAATTGTGAAGGAAAGATATTGATAATTATTACTGTTTAAACAAGCATAACATCCTCGGGTATGATTAGCTGTATCGCTTCCAAAATTTACTCCATCTCCTATTATAATTCTAAAACTCATCCTGGTTAACAGGCACAATAATTTGTACCTTTTAACACACTTAAGTTGCAGGCTTCCTTATTAAATTATTCAAAAGAAAATAACATGAATAAAAAATACAGTTCGCGGCGAAAATTTTTAACCGACTTGTCGTTAGGTGTTGGTGGCGCCCTATTTTTCTCTTCCTTTAGCCGTTGCGGGCCACAAACCAAACCTGCCACAACTTATTCAAACAAAGAAAAAAAGTTAGGTGTTGCGCTTGTTGGACTGGGTAATTACAGCACTGCGCATCTGGCACCAGCTTTACAAAAAACAAAAAATTGTTACCTCGCCGGCATTGTTACGGGTACTCCGGCTAAAGAAAAAATTTGGGCTGAAAAATATGGTATCGCACCAAAAAATATTTACAATTATCAAAACTTCGACACTATAAAGGATAATAAAGAAATCGATATTGTATATGTTGTATTGCCTGTTGGTATGCATAAGGAATTTACCATCAGGGCAGCAAATGCGGGTAAGCATGTTATTTGCGAAAAACCAATGGCTGTAAATGCAGCTGATTGCCAGCAAATGGTCGATGCATGTAAAAAAAATAACCGTTTGTTATCCATCGGTTACCGCCTGCATTTTGAACCATTTAATATGGAAGCCATGCGCCTAGGGCAGCAAAAAGTTTATGGAAAGATTTTAAAAATGAATGCAGAAAATGGGTTTACCTGGGGCGGCGATACCAGTAGCTGGCGATTGAATAAAGCGCTTGCGGGCGGTGGTGGTTTAATGGATATGGGTGTGTACGCAATTCAGGCGGCCCGGTATACAACCGGCGAGGAGCCTGCGTTTGTAACAGCAAGGGAAGAAAAATTACGCCCCGAAATTTTTAAAGAAGTTGATGAAACCATTTACTTCGATCTCGAGTTTGCTAATGGCCTGATTGCAAAATGTATTTCCAGTTATAATAAAAATATCAGTCGTTTGCGGGCTGAGGCAGAAAAAGGTTGGTTCGAAATTTCGCCTGCATTTTACTACAGCGGGCAGGTAGGAAATACCAGCGATGGACCCATGAATTTTGATAACAATTTTGTTGAGCAAATAGCGCAGATGGATGATTTTGCACAATGCGTTCAACAAAATAAAATTTCTAAAGTTAGTGGCGAAGAAGGCTTAAAAGAC
>JAKFCI010000082.1:0-1549 GCA_036676725.1 Chitinophagaceae bacterium | reverse complement strand
GAATAAATAGCAATTACTGTTCCAAACTTTTACCATGCCAAGATTATTTTTTTTGATTCAAAAGTATTTTCAAATATTAAGGGAAACTGCTTAAAACCGTCACCGTATTTTCTGCAATTTCAACCCAATTTGTTGGTTTTAAGATATGGTTTCATAGATCATACTTGCCTGTAAATGTAAAGTCGGGAACATTACCATCCTATCGTACTTCTTTTGAATAATTGCTTAGGGAATCAACGTTTTTAATTGCATAATTTCCTGATTTGTAGAACAATACTATTCAATTCCAATCTCATTGTTTCACACTTACCTTTGCACTTCTTCTATGGTGATTGCAATTAACACAAAAGCGTTGCTTCCGGGTAAAATGGAAGGGTATGGATACTACATTGAGGAAATATTTTCACGGTTAGCCTATGATCATCCTCAGCATGAATTCTATTTCCTGTTCGACCGTCCTTTTGACCAGCGGTTTATTTATGCGACCAACATCCATCCGATTATTGTTAAACCGCAGGCCAGATTCCCATTAGCCTGGAATATTTGGTATAACCTGATGGTGCCAATTGTGCTACGAAAAATAAAAGCCGATGTATTTGTAAGTCCCGATGGATTTTGTTCCCTAACCACAAAAGTGCCGCAATGCCTTGTGCTTCATGACCTTGCTTTTCAACATCATGCTGAGTTTATTGCCAAATCACATCTACGTTATTATCAAAAAAATACAAGTAAGTTTGTCCGAAAGGCGAAGGTAATTGCCACAGTTTCGGGTTATTCTAAACAAGATTTAATTGATCAATATAACCTTGATCCTGAAAAAATTCATGTTACTTATAACGCTGCCAATTCTCTTTTTCAACAACTTTCCTATGAAGAAAAAGAGACAGTAAAAGAGAAATATAGTGCTGGTTGTGAATACTTTATTTACACAGGCTCCATTCATCCCCGCAAGAATCCTGTTAATTTATTAAAAGCATTTTCCCGGTTCAAGAAGCGGCAACAAAGCAATATGAAATTGATTTTTGCAGGCAGGCTGGCCTGGAAAACAGACCAGTTTACAAAACTGCTTTCCACTTTCAGATTCAGAAAAGATGTAATTCTTACCGGTTATCTTGAGAAAAATGAATTGGCGAAACTTGTGGCATCAGCTTATGCACTTGTTTATCCTTCTTTTTTTGAAGGGTTTGGTGTACCTCCGTTGGAAGCCTTACAATGTGGCGTACCGGCAATTGTTTCAAACAACAGTGCAATGCCGGAAGTGGGAGGTGATGCTTACCTGTACATCGATCCTGAAAATTCAGATGATATTGCTGAGAAACTGATGCTGATTTACAAAGATGAGGCACTGCGAAGCAGACTGATTGAAAATGGAAAAAAACGATTGGAGATGTTCAGTTGGGCTGAGTCGGCAAAAAAAATGTGGCGTTGTATTGAGCTGGCTGCCTCTGCTGAATAACTTACCTTTGCCGCACAAATTTTAGTATGCATAAAAGTAATATATCCATCGACGTTTATTTAGATGAACAAAAAGTGCCTGAGCAAATTAAAT
>JAKFCI010000081.1:0-13065 GCA_036676725.1 Chitinophagaceae bacterium | reverse complement strand
GTAAACATTTTTTTAGCCAGTTTTTCATCATGGCTATAGATATCTTCCCTGAAATTTAAACGACCATTTTCATCAACCCAGGCCGTGTAATAAGTAATAAATACAGGTACTGCTTTCTTTACTTTGACAAATTTTTCTTCACCCGAATTCATGGCTTCCTGTATCCTTCCAGGTGTCCATTCTGGTTGGTTGCGTAAAAGATATTCGGCCATTTTAGTCGGATCGCTCAAGCGGATACAACCATGGCTGTAAGCTCTTTTTTCTTTTTCAAATAAACTCTTGGAAGGTGTATCGTGAAAATAAATATTGAAACTATTAGGGAAAAGGAATTTTACATTGCCTAAAGCATTATTGCCACCGGGCAACTGGCGAATCACGGGTAAACCGCTTCCATCATCATCTTTTACAATTTCCATGTTTTGACTCGCAAGGTAACCGGGATCGCTGGCCAATTTTGGAAGGATCTCTTTTTTTACAATGCTTGGCGGCACGTTCCAATGTGGGCTAAAAACTACCTGGTTTAAATCGCCGGTAAACATGGTGGTATTATGACCTTCTTTACCAACAACAACGTTCATGTCCCAAACTTTATTTTTTCCTTCATACATATGTAATACGTATTCAGGGATATTAACAACAATTAAATTATCGGTTTTTGGTTCGTTGGGCATCCAGCGCATACGCTCCATATTGATTAATAATTGTTGTAATCTTTTTTCTGCCGGTACATTCATTTCTTTTAATACAGAAGCACCAATTACACCATCGGGCTTGTAACCATGGCGTACCTGGAAATTTTTTACGGCCATTTCAAGCGTATCATTAAATACCTGGCTGGTATCTGCTACCGGAAGGTCGCCAGACAAATGCAGTCTTCTTTTTACTTGTACCACTTCAGGTGCGGTTGTTCCTTTCTTTAAACTTTTGCCTTTTATGGTAATCGGCTGCCATCCACCTTTTGCAACAAGATCGTGGTAACGGTTAAGGTGTTCTTTTAACTGGCCGTAACGGACATTCGCATCTTCAAAATATTTATCGTCTTTGTGTTTCTTTTTAATTAGTGAATCGGCAACTTCTACTGCGTTTCTTTTTTTGAAAGGAACAAAGCGTTCCATTTCTTTTCTTTTAATATAACCATCTTCGTAAGCACCCATCATGTATTGAATGAAATGCTGCGTTAATGCAACTTCTGTTGCCTGCATTGATTTGTCGGAAGCCCTTACAGAAAGTTCTTCTTCCGCAATCAGGTTGTCCATTCTTTTTTGAAGCGCTTTGCTATGCAGCGAACTATCGTGTGCATAGGTTGTATGGTAATCGTGCAGGTTCCAAAAACCTCTTGCCTGCTCGGTTAAACCATTTGTAGTAAACCAGGCAAACTGGTAATTACGTGTGTTGTAAAAACTGCGGATACGTCGGGCAATGGTATCGTTGATCTTTTTTTCTTTGATCAAATTTTCCACCGCAAGGCTGTCAATAAAAAGGTCGGAATAAGAATTAGCACGGGTAATGCTAACATCTCTTTTACTTATCTTTTTTTCGGATTGGGATTTACTTCCACTATCACTATCGGATTCCCCGGTTGAATTTTGGGCATTACAGGAAATCAGGAAGCTACAAAATAGGGTAGCGTAGATCAAAATTGTTTTCATATCCTACAATTTTACAAATTACGTGCCTTATCATTTTTTGTTTGAAGCCTTGACAATGAAGGTTTTTCTTCTTTTAAAAAATGATCTTTTCATGCCAAAATGGGGAAATACTGGGTAATTAACCGCCGTAGCTGGAAATAATGTAATTCGTATACAGGGTAAAACCACCCGGAGATGCAACAATAATTCTAACCATTTGTTTGAAGGTTGGCACTGTTTTTCAACATCACTGCCAATAGTTTATATATGAATTTAGGGTATGCATGCATTAATTTAGAATTAGCCGATGAAGGTTTTGTTTCCAACAAAGGAATGATCCGTCGCACCTTTCTGGAAAAAGGAATTCAATATGCTTCCCAGGTGGCCCTGCAAAATGTGCAAAGTCTTTTAAAAATTTTGCAATGGAATGTTGCCAACGGCTTAACCATTTTTCGCATCACCTCCGAACTTTTTCCGTGGGCTTCTGAATACCAACTGGAACAAATGCCTGATTTTATTGAGATCAGGAAAATATTGGAAGAAGCTGGCAAGTTGCCCATTAGGGTAAGTACCCACCCTGGTCCTTTTAATAAAATGGCAGGTACTGGTGCCACGCTAAAAAATACCATTACCGATCTTGAAATTCATTCACAGCTTTTTGACCTAATGGGTTTGCCACCTTCGCATTGGAATAAAATAAATGTTCATGTAGGAGGTGCTTATGGCGATAAAGACGAAACGATCAAACGATTTGCAAAAAATTTTCAATTGCTTTCATCTAACCTGCAAAAAAGATTGACTGTTGAAAATGATGATAAAGCAGGTTTATATACAGTCGCCAACTTAAATGCTTTGTATGAATTAACAGGCATTCCAATTGTTTTTGATTATTTCCACCACAAACTTCACCCGGGTGTGCAATCGGAAGAAGAAGCTTTTTTATCGGCTTTTGAAACATGGAGCGTAAAACCCATGTTCCATTATTCAAGTTCGAAAAAAGAAAATGAAGACCCCTCGGCTAAACGTGAGGCACATGCGGATTTTATTTACGAGCCGATTAATACTTATGGGAAGGAAGTAGATATTGTACTGGAGGCAAAAATGAAAGAAAAAGCCGTCCTAAAATACAAGGAACAATTTAGCTAAGGAAACACAGTTTGTTATTTTGTAATTTGATAAAGGCAATTGTTGAATCTTAACAACAAATCCTCATTTGTTTCCCTGTTTTGTAATTGGCAAATTAGTTCTGCACCCTTACCTTTGCACCCTGAAAAGAAAAACCCCTTTATTAAGGTGGTTTATTTGCACAGAGTAAAACTTTTTTAAAAGCTATTTATGGCAAAAGTTGGTAAGGTTAAACAAATCATTGGTGCCGTTGTGGACGTTCAGTTCCACGGCAGTCTTCCTGAAATTTTCAACGCGTTAGAAATAAAAAGAGAAAACGGCGACACACTCGTACTGGAGGTGCAAAATCACCTTGGCGAAGACAGTGTTCGTACAATTGCCATGGATGGTACCGAGGGTTTAACCCGTGGTATCGAGGTTGTTGATACAGGCGGTCCGATTAAAATGCCTGCAAGTGATGAAATTAAAGGGCGTTTGTTTAATGTAACCGGTGATCCTATTGATGGTTTACCAGCAGTTTCTAAAGTGAATGGTCGTGCAATTCATGCCAAACCACCAGCTTTTGAAAACTTATCAACTGCAAGCGAGGTTTTATTTACCGGTATTAAAGTAATCGATTTGATCGAGCCTTATTCCAAAGGTGGTAAAATTGGTTTGTTTGGTGGTGCCGGTGTAGGTAAAACAGTATTGATCCAGGAATTGATCAACAATATTGCAAAAGCATACGCAGGTGTATCGGTATTTGCCGGTGTGGGAGAAAGAACACGTGAAGGAAATGACTTGATGCGTGAGATGATCGAAGCAGGCATCATGAATTACGGCGAGGCTTTCAAACACAGTATGGAAGAAGGCGGATGGGATTTGAGCAAAGTGAACATGGAAGAATTGAAGGAATCAAAAGCAACCTTCGTATTCGGACAAATGAATGAACCACCAGGAGCCCGTGCCCGTGTTGCCCTTTCAGGATTAACAATTGCCGAATACTACCGTGATGGTGATGGTACCGGTAAAGGACGTGACATCTTATTTTTCGTAGACAATATCTTCCGTTTTACACAAGCAGGTTCTGAGGTTTCGGCGCTTTTAGGTCGTATGCCTTCAGCGGTAGGTTACCAGCCAACGCTTGCAACGGAAATGGGTTTGATGCAGGAAAGAATTACTTCTACAAAGAATGGTTCGATTACATCGGTGCAGGCGGTTTATGTTCCTGCGGATGACTTGACCGATCCGGCTCCTGCAACAACATTTGCCCACCTTGATGCAACTACGGTATTAAGCCGTAAGATTGCCGACTTAGGTATTTATCCTGCGGTAGATCCTTTGGATTCTACTTCGAGAATTTTGATGCCTTCCGTTGTTGGTGATGCGCATTACAATTGTGCAAACCGCGTAAAATTAATTTTACAGCGTTATAAAGAATTACAAGACATTATCGCCATCCTTGGTTTGGATGAATTAAGCGACGAAGATAAATTAGTAGTAAGCCGTGCCCGTAAAGTACAGCGTTTCTTATCGCAGCCTTTCCACGTAGCGGAAGCATTTACAGGTTTGAAAGGTGTGTTGGTGCCAATTGAAGAAACGATCCGTGGATTTAACATGATCATGGACGGAGAAGTAGATGACTACCCTGAAGCTGCCTTTAACCTGGTTGGTTCAATTGACGATGCGATTGAAAAAGGTAAGAAAATGATGGCGCAGGCGCAGGGATAATTTAAGCAAAGCAACATTTACCAGGGAAAATTTGTCAAGTAAAAAAAACTTATGAGACGAATAGCATTATTCCTTGTGATGTCAATTTTAATGTTTGCCTGCAAAAAGGAAATTGAATCAGAGCAGCTTATCATTGCAGATCATAAAGTAAGTTGTACAGGAGCTGGCCCGCAGGAATGTTTGTTGGTTAAAAAAAATGTTTCGGATGATTGGCAGTTCTTTTATGGTGGTATTGAAGGTTTTGATTACGAGGAAGGTTTTGAATACATCATTGAAGTAAAAGTTTATGATGTTGAAAATCCTCCTGCAGACGGTTCGAGCAAACGGTATGTTTTAAATAGAATTATTAGCAAACAATGACATTAGAAATTCTTACACCGGAAAAAAAGTTATTCAGCGGCGATGTATTTGGTGTGCAAATGCCGGGTATCAGTGGTTCGTTTGAAGTGCTGGATAAACATGCGCCTTTGGTTAGTGCTTTAAAAGCAGGTCGTATAAAAGTTTTGCGTGACAAACAAAGTCATTCTGCTTTTTACGACATACAAGGTGGCTTTGTAGAAGTGCTGAATAATAAAGTGACCGTATTGGTGGAAGGTGCGACTGCTGTAGAATAAATTATTGTTCTTATAAAAGGAAAAGCCGGTGTTTTTTGCACTGGCTTTTTTTTGTGTTATATCAATACATTTATTTTTAATAATTTAAATTTAGTACAGCAACCAATTTTAAAGCTATGCTCGGGTTACAAGAAATTCTATTACTGTTTGCTGTTATCAGTATTATAATTTATGGAGTGTTTTCTGTTGTAAGTTCAAAAAAATACACAGTCCAGGAAAAAAGTTACTGGATTGTAATAATTATATTATTTAATGTTTTAGGTGTTGGGGTTTTTTTGTTTGACAAATTACTTTTAAAGCGAAAAGTAAACTTCAATAAAAATCTATGAGTATTAAGTTTAGTTCATTCAGTTGAAGTTATAAAAAGCTGAATAGAACTACAAAACGCCCAAGTGTGCGACGCAACAGGAGTTAATAGTAGTTCTGTTGCCGGTTCAATCAATAATTATTTATAAAAGCGAAAGCTAATTCAATTGCGGATCGATTGGGAAATTGATCATCATTTCGTAATCGCCGCCCATTTGTTTCAGTGCATCTTTCCAAATTTCTGCAGGCTGCTTATGAAAGATCAATTGGCGTGTGGCTGCATTTGTAAGCCAGGTTTTTTCCTTCATTTCAATTTCTAACTGGCCGGTACTCCAACCGGAATAACCAATAAAAAACCTGATTTTCGTTTCATCTGCTTGTCCTGTATTTATCAGTTCAATTACTTTATCAAAATCGCCGCCCCAAAACACGCCTTTCATTACTTCCACGCCACCCGGAATTTCTTGCGGGTAACGATGTAAAAAATGGATGGTATTCATTTGCACAGGTCCGCCATAATAAACCGGCAACGGGTGCCCTTCAACTTCGGGTAATAGCTCGTCTAAAGTATTTTCGTATTGCCTGTTGATCACAAAACCTATGGTGCCTTCGTCGCGGTGTTCGGTTAAAAAAACAACCGTTCGCATAAAGTTGGGGTCCTTTAAAAACGGATCGGCAATTAGTAAAACGCCTGCAGCGGGATCAGTCATAATTAATATGGCTTTGCATTAAATTGAAAGCACTTAATCATTTACACAATAAACTTATGCCAATATAGGCAAGGGTTGGCTTAATATTTTTGTCAACCCGAAAAATTTCTGCATTTTGTAGGGGTGAAAAGAATCTTCCCCATAATTATTGTATTAATCACACTTTCTGTATTGGGTATCATCTTTATGCAGCTCTCCTGGTTGCAGAATATGTTACTGTTGAGAGAAGACCAGATTAAACAAAAAGTAGAAGACATTACAAGAAAAGTTGGTGCAGAACTCACTGAACACAAAGGCAGTTCTGCCATCAATGGTCTTAAGCCTTTTTCAAGTGTTGACAAAGATTTTTTAGGTGGATTGACAAGACCGTACAATGTATCGCAACGCTTTACCACTGCAGAACTTTACGATAAAATAAGCAAGGCATTTATCGCTGCAAAAATGGATGATGTTCCATTTGAATTTGGACTGGCAACACTTATATCTGACAACCTTGTAGATTATGAAAGGAGATCGCCAAATTTTGATGCCTGGTATGATGACAGTGCCAATCATTTTCGATCGTTGTATTTAATTGTTCCGCCAAGTGGCAGTGCAGGCGAAAGTTTAGCGAAAGATGAAGTGCTGGTGATTGTTGTGCCCAATGTTCAAAAATTGGTTTTAAAAGATTTGCGTCCGCGTTTTGCATTGGCCATTCTTTTCTCACTGATCATTTTTGCAGCCTTCTTTTTAACGGTGCGTACCATGTTGCGCCAGAAAAAAATGAGCGAAATAAAAAATGATTTCATTAATAACATGACGCATGAATTTAAAACACCTATTGCAACTATTTCGCTTGCGGTAGATGCTTTGCGTAATGAGAAAGTGCAGCAGGACGTTAAAAAAATGACCTACTTCAGTGATATTATAAAAGAAGAAAACCAGCGGATGAACCGGCAGGTTGAAACCATATTAAAGTCGGCATTAATGGACCGGCAGGAAGTGCAATTAAATTTAAAACCATTAAAGGCACACCAGATCATACAGGATGTGGCAGATAATTTCATTTTGCGTTTGCAGGAAAAGCAAGGTTCTGTTGAATTAAATTTGGCAGCCGAAAACGATTTGATAGAAGCAGATGAAGTGCATTTTTCCAACCTGGTAAACAACCTGATGGATAATGCGGTTAAATATTCCAAAGACAATGTGCCACCAAAAATGTGCATCCATACTTCTTCAAATAATAAAAAGTTTATTTTAAAAATTGAAGACAACGGGATAGGAATGAACAGGGAAACGCTCAAAAGAATTTTTGAAAAATTCTACCGGGCACATACCGGTAACCTGCACAATGTAAAAGGTTTTGGCCTTGGCTTAAGTTATGTAAAAGATATTGTGGATGCCCACGATGGAAACATAAAAGCGGAAAGCACCTTGGGAAAGGGCAGCACATTTACCATTGAATTACCCCTTCATCAAGGTTGATCGTTACGCCATAAAAGGCTGCTATCACCATAACTTAAAAAACGGTAATTGTTTTGTAATGCATGGTTGTAAACCTGCTTCCAATCTGCCCCAATAAATGCAGCCACCAATAAAAGTAAAGTAGATTTCGGCTGGTGAAAATTAGTGATCAATGCTTGCGCAGATTTAAATTTATAGCCCGGAACAATTAATAAACTGGTGCGGCAATGCAATTGTTCTTCGCCCTTTTTATTTACGTATGCTAATAAGGCAGCAAGACTTTCTTTGTAAGTAATAGTTGCATTTAAATTGTAAGCATCCCATTGTTCAAGGATCAAATCATCTTGGCCATTTATAATTTTTACACCCAGCCAATGCAAACTTTCTAATGTGCGTAGTGCGGTAGTGCCGACTGCAATAATTTTTTCGGTTTCCAGTAAGGCTTGAATTAATGACCTTGTTACAGCAAAACTTTCACCATGCATTTGGTGTTCGCTAATGGTTTCAGTTTTTACGGGTTTAAAGGTTCCGGCGCCTACATGTAAGGTTACGTAAAGGGGATGAATGTGTTTATTCGTTAAGCTATTAAAAACATTTTCTGTAAAATGTAATGCTGCTGTAGGCGCTGCCACAGAGCCTTTGTGCCTGGCAAAAACTGTTTGGTATCTTTCTGCATCTTCTTTTTCCGCCTTTCTTTTGATATAAGGTGGCAAAGGAATATTCCCCGCAGCAAATAAAATATCCGAAAAAGCAACATTCCCTGTCCAGGAAAATTCAATAATAAATGCGTCTTCTTGTTTTGAAATATACCTGGCAGATAAAATAATTTCATTATCCTTTACGTGTAATATTTTTTGTAATACTAATCCATGTTTCCATTTAGATGCGCCACCAACAAGGCATTGCCATTGCGCTGTTTTCGTTTCCCGCATGGCTTGTTCTACAGGAGTTGTTGGCTCCAGGCAAAATATTTCAATAACGCCACCCGATTCTTTTTGAAAATAAATACGGGCTTCAATGACCTTAGTATTGTTTAAGACCAGTGCGGCATTTTCAGGTAGATAGTTTGACAAATTCAAAAATTCTTCGTCTTTTATCACTCCTTTCTCATAAACTAAAAGTTTAGAACGATCTCTTTCAGCAAGTGGAAAATTAGCAATACGCTGCCCCGGCAGGTCGTAATTATATTCTTCAATAAATATCTTGTCCGGTTTAATATTCATTCTTCTTCTAAAAAAATCGTTTTAATAAAATCGGTTAATCCACAGCGAAAATGGGTTATACACAGCTAATCCACAGCCTATTTCATATAAAAATTAATTTTGCATGTGAAACATAGTGAAACAAATACTTTTATGTCTTTTTTTTATGTGGAAAAATTAAGGAAGACCAAAATGCTATTGTAAAGTGGTAAAAAGTGTTATTTTGTGTCAATAAAAATCAATTTTACCTAATCCATTCACAATGACAGGCTTTATAGGCGAATTCGAAGCTACGTTAGATGCAAAAGGACGATTCCTTTTGCCTGCGGGTTTCAAGCGCCAACTGCCTGAAGGCGAAGTTACCAATTTCGTTATCAACAGGGGGTTTGAAAAATGCCTCACCCTGTATCCAATGCAAAGTTGGAAACCATTATACGACAAGATCAGCGCATTGAATGAATTTGATCAGAATGTAAGGCAGTTTCGTCGCTACTTTTTAAATGGTGCTACAGAAATTTCCACGGACAGTGCGGGCAGGTTATTGATCTCTCAAAGTTTGAAAGATTATGCAGGTTTGGGAAAAGACATTGTCCTGGCTTCGGCAGTTGATAAAATTGAGATTTGGGATAAGGAAAAATACGAGAAGTTCTTTGAGCAATATTCACCGGATGACTTTAGTGCCTTGGCGCAAACAGTTATGGTAAAAGGTGCGGATCAAAACAAAATTTAAATGAAGCCGGGAAACGAATATCATATCCCGGTTCTTTTAAACGAAGTAATTGAACACCTGCAAATTAAACCTGCAGGCATTTATGTGGATTGCACATTTGGCGGTGGCGGGCACAGTAAAGCCATTCTTGAAAAATTAAGCGAACAAGGTCGTTTGATTGCATTTGACCAGGATGAAGATGCAAAACGTAACCTGCCGGATGATAAACGGGTATTATTTGTGCCGCATAATTTTCGTCATGTTAAACGCTTTTTGCAATTACATGGAATTAAAGAAGTAGATGGTGTGTTAGCAGATCTTGGGGTGAGTAGTCACCAGTTCGATGAAGGCAGTCGCGGATTTTCAACACGGTTTGACGCGGCACTGGATATGAGGATGGATCAGCGGCAGAAGAAAACAGCATTTGAAGTTTTGAATAATTATACGGAACAACAATTACACAAGCTATTTGAACAATTTGGAGAAGTAACCAATTCAAAAACTTTGGCTAAAACAATTGTTGAAGCCCGTAAAACAAGATCGTTGCAAACAATTGAAGGATTTAAAAATGCGGTGAGTGGTGTAGTGAAGGGAAACCCGAATAAATATTTTGCCCAGGTGTTTCAAGCTTTGCGGATTGAGGTAAATGAAGAATTAGAAGCGTTGAAAGAATTATTGGAACAATTGCCGCAAATATTAAAAAGTGGTGGACGTGCAGCGATCATAACATTTCATTCCCTTGAAGACCGAATAGTGAAAGTTTTTTTTAGAGACGGAACCTTTGAAATACAAGAAGAAAATCCCTTTGAGAATAAGAAGTTTTCCAGCCCTATGAAACTTATAAACAGGAAGCCAATAGAAGCAACGGAAGAAGAAAAAAAGAAGAATCCCCGGTCACGCAGTGCTAAGTTGCGTGTAGCAGAAAAAATATAACGGTTAAATAATCTGTATCCTTTGAAATCGTAAAGACCAATTTAAAATGGATTCATTAGAAAAGAAAGAACAAAGATTTAGGTGGAAGCGATTACTGAATTACCAGTCGATCGTAAAGCAGATGCCTTTTTTTCTTTTCCTGGCCGCACTTGCAGTTGTATACATCTACAACGGTCATAATGCCGATAAATTAAACAGGGGTATTGCAAGAACAACAAAAGAATTAAAAGAGCTGCAATACGAATACAAGACAATAAAAGGAGAAGTTCTTTTTAGAAGCAAACAAAGTGAATTGGTTAAGGCAGTAGAACCTTTAGGATTAAAAGAATTAGTTGCATCGCCCATTGTATTAATAGATAGTTCTAAAATAAAAAATTAAAAAACAATAAAATAATCTCACCGCATTGGAAGTAAAACGGGACATATTGTGGAGAGTTTACCTAAGCTTTATAGGCATTGTACTATTAAGCTTTATTGTTTTAGGCAAAGCCTTTTACATTCAAAAAGTTGAAGGGGAACACTGGCGCAGCATGTCAGACAGTATGCACCAAAAGTTTATAGAATTGGATGCTGAAAGAGGAACCATTTTTACTGAAGATGGTGAAATGCTAAGTACCTCCATTCCTTATTTTGATGTATACATGGATTTTGGTGCAGAAGGTTTACGTGATAAAAATGGAAAAAGATTTCGTGAGCATATTGATTCCTTCGCTTATTCGCTGGCAACATTTTTTGGTGATAAATCAACATCCGAATACAAAAAAGACCTGAAGCTGGCATACAATGAAGGCAATCGTTATTACTCATTAAAAAAAGCCATTTCCTTCGATCAATACAAAACATTCCGTGAATTTCCATTAGCTCGTTTAGGAAGAAATAAAAGTGGTGTTATTGTAGAAGTAAAAACCAAAAGGTTAAATCCTTATGGTTTGCTGGCTCGTCGTACAATTGGTCTTGCAAGGCAAAATGCACAAAATGTTGGACTGGAAAGAACCTATGATACTTTGTTGAAAGGTACGACCGGTAAGCGTTTGGTACGTTTCATTTCAGGCGGTGCTTACGTTCCGGTAGAGGGTTATGAAGTAGAGCCGGAAAATGGAAAAGATATCATTACTACACTCGATATTAATATACAGGACATAGCAGAAAATGCCTTATTAAAAATGTTGGTGCAAAGCGAATCGGAATATGGCACTTGCATCGTGATGGAAACAAAGACAGGAAAGATTAAAGCCATTGCAAATTTGGGCCAGGGTAAAAATAAAGATTACGATGAAACCTTAAATTATGCTTTGCAAACCAACGAGCCAGGTTCTACCATTAAATTAGCTACACTACTTGCAGTATTAGAGTCTGGTAGTAGCAAAATAAATGACATGGTAGAAGTTGGATCTGCCGGCCAGCAATATGTTGCCGTACGTAATGTTACCGATGCAGAACGTTCGCCAAAATCTGTATTAACCGTTCGTGAGGCTTTTGCCCACAGCTCAAATGTGGGTATGAGTAAACTGGCATACAAAGCATTTGCAAACGATCCTGATAAATTTAAAAGTTACTTACGAAAGTTCCAGTTGGACAAAAGAACAGATGTTGGTTTGCTGGGCGAAGAATTACCCGTACTACCACGTTGGAAAAAAAATAAAGAAGGCATTCATGCAATGCTTACAATGAGCTTTGGCTATGCAATTGAAGTAAGCCCTTTGCACACTTTGATGTTGTATAATGCCGTTGCAAATGGTGGTAAAATGATGAAACCTTACCTTGTAAATAGCATTAAGAGTAATGGTGTTATTGTAAAAGAAATACAACCTATTGTTTTAAATGAAGCCATTTGCCGGCCGGAAGTTATTAAGGCTGCACGATCGTCTATGGAAGCTGTTGTTACAGAAGGAACAGCTAAATTGGTATTTGCCGATTCTCCTTTTCCGGTTGCAGGAAAAACAGGTACTGCCCATGTTGCCGGTGGAAAAATAAAGTACCATGATGGTGTTTACCAGGCTTCTTTTGCTGGTTACTTTCCAGCTGATAACCCGGAATATACTTGCATCGTGGTAATTAAAACAAAACCCCATGCAGCCATGCATTATGGCGGACAACTTGCTGCCCCGGTATTTAAAGAAGTTGCCAATAAGTTATATGCTATGTACGTACAAAAGAAACGTGGCGCACCCGTACAAATTGCAGCTGATAGCCTGAAACATTTGTATGCTGGTTATTCAACAGATGTAAAAAATGTTTTGCAGGAATTAGATATCACTTATAAAGATTCATCAAACAAAACAAGTTGGGGCGTAGTGCATGCCAACTATGCTGGTGCAACTGTAAAACCTGCGGTTATAAAAAAGAAAATAATTCCTGATGTACGGAATATGACCTTACGTGATGCACTTTATGTTTTAGAAAATATGAACATGAAAGTTATTGCAAAGGGTAAAGGAAAAGTTTTAATGCAGGACTTGTTACCAGGAACAGCCATTTCAAAAAATCAAACGATAACACTTTTATTGAATTAGTGAAGAAGCTATCCGACATATTATACAAGGTGCACATTACCGGCGTAACGGGATCAACCGATGTGGAAGTAACAGGTGTGCAAATCGATTCACGCAAAATAGAAAAGGGTAACTTATTCATTGCTGTAAAAGGTTCTGCATCTGACGGCCATAATTTTATTTCAAAGGCCCT
>JAKFCI010000080.1:0-2323 GCA_036676725.1 Chitinophagaceae bacterium | reverse complement strand
TTATATTGGCACAAGACCGGGCACAGCCTGGTTAGATGATCTTGTGTTAAAAGATGAAAAAGGATTTATTCTTAGTGGTAGTGAATTAATGAAAGACAAATCATTTGCATCGTTATGGAAATTAGACCGTGAACCTTTTCTTTCTGAAACAAGTGTGCCGGGCATTTTTGCGTCAGGTGATGTACGCTTTGGTGCGATGACAGGTATCTCCGCTGCAGTGGGCGAAGGCTCAATGGCTATTCGCTTTGTAAGGAAGTATTTGCAGGAAATGTAAGGAATTACCTAAACACAGAAAGTACCATCATCAAAATTGAGAACCTCAGCTTTCGTGTTAATCTTGAATAACGACCCATCATTTATGCAGATGGAATCTTATATTTTCATTTGTGAAAGTCATCCTGAAAATGAACATACACATGATGTACGCAACTCACAGGATTTTTGGTATTCCATTCGTGATACGGCAGCGGGTAAATGGGCAGATACTATTCATTCGACAACGAAAGGTTACTAGAAAGGCGTTGATTGCTTTCAAGCAAGCTGCTTCAAAAAAAATGAATTATTGAACAATTATTTTTTCAACAGTACGCTCTCCAGTCTGGAGATTTGTAATAATAAAAGTGAACAAACCTTTTGGCAGGTTATTGATGTTCAGCACAGGGGCATTGTATTTTTCCCAAACACGAATTCTTTTTCCACTATAGTCTGTCAGTTCAATCGTATTTGTTCCCGTATTCTGAGGCAATACCATCTGCAGGTTCCCTGCAGATGGATTGGGATAAATCAACGTTTGCAGTTTGCCTGCGTTCCGCATTACCCTTACTTCACTATATACTTCCTGTCCACTATAACCAATTAGTTTCAAACGGTAGTAAACTGTTTTGGCTGGGAATTGTTCATTATCGGTAAAACTATAATTCAGCAACTGGCTGCTGAAACCTTGTGTTGCTTTACTGTTCATAAACCCGATTGTTTCAAATTGACTGTTTACCTTCCGTTGAATTTCAAAACCTTTGTTCAGTTCTTCTGCTGAGGTAGCCCAATTTAAAATTGTTTGCGTGCCTTGTTTTTTTACATCAAACAAATTGATGACAGCGGGCAAGATGGCACCGTAGGTGTTTGTGTAAGCAGGGTTTCCAACCAAAGAAGTTGTATTTGTATTTTTTATTGTTCCATCTGCATTACAGCTATTACCTGAAAGATCAGATATGCTTTTGGTTTTGTCTGTAACAAAGAGAATTTCTTTTTTAGTGTTGGATGGTGCATTCGTACCATTATTAAATTCAACAATATAATTAGTGTTATTTGCAATGTTTACATTATCATACGTAAAGCTATATTGATTGAAATTAGCTGGATTCGTCAATTCAAAAGAGGCATAAAAAAGTGGTACAATTTGTCCGCAGTTTATCTGAATGGTGTTGGCACATAAATTAGTCGAACGGTGAAAATCAAATGTTTGATAAGTTTCTGTACCTATGGTATTGGGTCTTGTACCGTTGGTGCCTGGATGAGGATTTGGGAGCCCATTATCGGCACTGCCACCTGAAAGGTAGTCTGCAGCATCCAGTTTATTGCCTGATGGAATAAACAGGGAACTTTGTAAGCGAACATCTGCCGACCACTGCATTTCAAAATCAATTTCTGCAATTGCAATTATACCCGCACAGTTTTGCGGGTTTTCTCTTCTTAAACCAACTTGAACACTGATTGTATTATTTGATGAGTTATAAAAAACAGTTGTAACAAAGTTTATCTGCCCTTCTGCAAGGTAGAAACACTCTAAAAAAATAACAAGAATGTAGAAATGTTTCATTGTCGCTGTTTTCTGATTATAAACCTTAGAAAATTATTTCCACAAGGCATCAGAAAAAAGGATCAGTTATTTCAGGGAGTTGAGAAGAAAAATGGGCAGCCGTAATACGTGATAAAGGTAATATTAATACTTTAAGGTTTACTATAAACCGGCAGCTATTTGTACATCTAATATCATATATATATTTGTGTTAGCTGTAATATTTTGACGACCATCTATGAACGAAAAAATTCTATTTTTTAATATTGTTTTTTACTTTATCACTTTTGCCTTTTTTAAGACGATCAACAGGTGAAATAATATAGCATCAAGCTGTTAACATTGCATACAAATTTCATAATCTACGATACCAACATCGTTATTCTACTATTCTTTACCTGATGGGTTTGCTGTAGTTTAGCAGCAAATCCCTTACCCGTGAAACGATCTGTATCCGCTCTTCTTTGTTTCATTATTTGTTCTGTTGGCTTTGCTCAGCCGCTTGTTGATACCGTTGGTAAAATGGTG
>JAKFCI010000079.1:0-4051 GCA_036676725.1 Chitinophagaceae bacterium | reverse complement strand
GATTGGCTTCGCACAGGAATATCAGGTTTAAAGCTGATGGTATTGGAGAAGATATAAATTTTAAGGGAGCTACAGGACCCAGATTTGAAATAGCTTACAAAGGAATCAGTCTTTCATATACCTCAATGAAATACCAGGATAATTATGATGAAATATATTCGGCTAATGCAGTTGGTTTATGGTATATGCTGACCATACCAAACAGGTGAGGATATTGAAAGTTCTACAGCCCCTCAATAACATCTTTATAACCCCTGCCTACAGGAATTGCGGTGCCACTGATCTCTACTTCTTCTGCCGTATAAGAATCTATTTTGTTTACTGAAACGATAAACGAACGATGTATGCGTTTAAAACTATCAGCAGGCAACAGTTCTTCCATTTGATGCGTGCTCATCTTAGAGATGTATTCTTTTTTTGTAGTGACAATTTTTATGTACTCCCGCTGGCTTTCTATATAAAGTATATCTGCCAGCAGTATCTTCACTTTTTTCTTTTGTACATTTAAAAACAAGTAATCTTTTACCACGCTACTGTCAAATATCTTTTCTGATTGTTTTGCTTTTACTTTGTTTACAGCATGTAAAAAACGCTCAAACTCGATTGGCTTTAACAGGTAATCGGTAACAGACAAATTAAAACCTTCCACTGCATATTGGTGGTAGGCAGTTGTGATAATAACGGCGGGTGGCACAGTTAATGTTTTTAAAAAGGCCAATCCTTTTAACCTGGGCAAATGAATATCCAGGAAGATCAAGTCCGTTTTATTATCTCTTAAATATTCAGTTGCAAGTATGGCATCTTTAAATATTCCGCCTAAAGTTAAAAACGGCACCTGCGCCACATAATCTGCCAGCACCTTTGCGGCAAGTGGCTCGTCTTCTACTATTATGCATTTTATATCAGACATGACTTGCAAGGTTTATTTTTAAAGTTGCTTTAAAGCTTCCCGATCCCTGTTCCACTGTTAGGTCATAGTCTGTGTAAAGCAGCTCCAGTTGTCGCCTCAAATTTGATAGCCCTATGTTTTCTTTTACACCACTTGTAACCACTGTACCATCAACCGAGTTTTTTACAACAAACAATAATTGCCTTTTATCCACCGACAAATGAATATCCACAAATGGAAAGCCCCTGGTTTCAGAAACGCCATGCTTAAAAGCATTCTCTACTAAAGGTATTAACAATAGCGGCGGCAAAGCCTGTTTCATATCTTCTACATTATGGTTAAAGTTGATGCGCAAAGATTCATCGTAACGCAGCTTTTCCAAACCAATATAATCTGTCATTATTTTTATTTCCTGTTCAATAGCAATGTAAGCTCCGCTTGTTTCATATAACATGTAGCGAAGAATTTTGGACAAGCGTAAAATTGCTTCAGGAGCGAGGTCGCTTTTATCTCTTGCCAGTGAATAAATATTATTCAATGTATTAAAAAGAAAATGCGGGTTGGTCTGGGATTTTAGATAATTCAGTTCAGCTGCCTGTTTTTCTATACGCAGTTTTTGCGTTGCCTGTTTTAATTTCTGGTAATAATACAAATGCCGGATGATGCCAAAGAAAAATATGGATGCAACGGAGGAACCCATGTGAAAACCTACTTCTTCATAGAAGTCTGTATCATCCCGGTAAGAAGTATAAATATCTATCGCAATGCCAAATGCCCTCCAGCCATACAATCCAAAGGCATAAAACATCAGCATTACCCAAATCAAAAAAATACCAATGAGAATATTGTATAAAAGGTATTTTCTCTTTTTAATAATATATGGAAGAACAAATTCGAACAAAATGCAGTTAAGGCTAATAAGATAAACATCTCTCCATATCTCATTGACTGTTCTTTGCCAAAATGTTTCGGGGTGTTGAGCAATAATGGTCAGCTCCCAAAAAAAGAACCATGCAAGCCCTATCCACAGGTAAAGTATAAATCTTTGTTTATTCAACGTTGGCTTCATGTTCATAAGCAATAAATGTCGGTAATACTTCCTCGTTTTTAACCCCTTTCTACAGAAGTTGAATTGTGGTATACAAGTAACGACAAAAAGACAACGAATAAAAATTCAATGATGTTGCTATACTTACGCTTGCTACTTGATTTGTCCGTTCCTGTTACAAACACCATCTGCAGTACATGGTTATTTGTTGACGATGTTCTGCTGTTTATTGATGGTCACTACCACTGCTTCTTATAATTAAATATTGTTGCACCGGGATGATCATACATCCGACAAATTGCATAAAAACAATCATTTAAAAACAACTGATATGAAAAGTGTACTTCTTTTAATGACCATTACTGTTACAGCCATGTTTGCCAGATCGCAAACTAGTGTAAAAATGAACTATGCAAATGATGAAGCAGCCAGCTGGCCAACTTATTTCTTAAACAATGCTAACGGGATAACCATTGCACCACCTCCGGGTCAAGATGCATCAAAAGCAGAGATACAAATCGTAAAACAAAAAGTAGCAAAAGTCAATGCAGCAAAATTAAAAGAGATAAAATATTGGGATGCAGGTGCACCTGCCTACCGCTGGAACCAGGTTGCCGGTAAATTAATAACATGGAACAATCCTGATCTTGCTCTTCGTTTTCCAACAACATGGGTAAACATTGCCATTTATAATGCAACAGTCATTGCATGGAAAGAAAAACAAAAATACAAAAGAGAGCGCCCTAACGTGGCAGATCCAGGTGTAAAATCTGTAATCAATGCACCCCTTACCTATTCTTATCCTTGCGAACACACCGTAACAGCATCCGCTGCTGCGCATGTACTGGGCTATTTTTTCCCGGCAAAAAAGGATTCACTCCTGCAGTTAGCCAAAGCAGCTTCGCAAACCAGGATAGATGCAGGAGTGCAATACCCCAGTGATGCAGAAGCCGGCTGGAAATTAGGCGAACAGGTGGCTTTGCAAATTATTGAAAGAGCAGAAAAAGACGGGTCACATATTAAATGGGATGGCAAAATGAATACTGATCCGAAGAAATGGACAGGTCCTTATCCACTGGGAATTACAAAGGCGCAGCATGTTCCTTTATTCCTGCGATCCGTGGACCAGTTCAGACCGGCACCCCCACCCGATTTTGAAAAAGAAATGATGGAAATGAAAAACTTCAAAAAAACATTCGCATCCAATTCCAATGCCTATTTCTGGGCTAATACCCCCTATGATTTTTGGCAGGACATTGCTAACAAAAAAATTTTTGAATACCGGATGTCAGATGATGCACCAGCTGTTGCCCGCATTTATACATTACTAGGCGTTGCCAGTAACGATGCTGCTATTGCAACTATGGATGCAAAGTATGCTTACTGGGGCATCAGGCCATCGCAATATGATACTACCTATAAACCCCTGATAGCTACACCACCGTTTCCAGGCTATCCGTCAGGACATGCCCTTGGTGCCGGAACATCCGCTGCAGTTTTATCTTATTTTTTTCCTGAAGATGCAGCGTACTTCCAAAAGCTTGCGGAACAATGTGCAGAATCCAGGTTTGATGCCGGCATTCACTTTCGTACAGACAACGAGGTTGGACTGCAAATGGGAAAAGAAATTGGCAATTATATTGTAAATGCCTGGATGAAAAAATAGACGTTTTTTTTAAAATCAAAAATGAAAAGCTCCGGCAATTGCAGGAGCTTTTTAAATATTACGGGCACTTATCTAGGCAAGGATGGAGATGCCATGTACATTAAACTGCATGGCCATCTGATCGCCTAACCAGGAAAAGATTCCGTACCATTAAAACCTGCGGTTAATACCTGTTTTTTTATCCGTGATGACAGGGAAGCGAATATGCGTTTTAATTTTAAGAAAGGCGTTCCTGTCAATTTCCTGTTCATGGGTGACAATAAAATTCTTTATTTATCCAGCGCCCCTTCCCTCTTGCCAAAAAGATGCAAGTACATAATCATTAAAAATACAAAAGCTGTTTACGCTAATGTTTAATTTTAAATAAGAAACAAATGAAAAATAATATTTGCTTATTTAATGCTGTTTTTAATTACCTGCCCTAAAGAAAAAAAAGCTATAAAAAGAT
>JAKFCI010000078.1:0-11428 GCA_036676725.1 Chitinophagaceae bacterium | reverse complement strand
AAACAAAAAAATGCGGAGAAAGAAATAGAAGAAAGTAAACAATTACTTCAATCCATTTTTGAAGTTATACCTAATGGTTCAAGCGTATTTAAAGCCATACGAAATGAAAAGAAAGAAATTATTGATTTTGAATTTTTGATTGTAAACAAACAAACTGAAAAAGCTACTAAGCGAACGGATTTAAAAGGAAAGAAACTTTTTGAAGAGTTTCCTGATGCGAAACCCCATTTAATGGAAGGAATGATCAATGCCGTTGAAAAAGGCATTCCATTTACAAGTGCCTTTCACTATTGCAATAAAAATATTAATAGCAAGCATTATATTAGTTATGCAAAATTTGGAGATGGCCTTGTTGAAATATATGAGAACATAAAGGAAAGCAAAAATGCACAAGAAGATTTGAAAACGGGTAAAGCCTAGTCCGTTGATTTCCTCAAAATAAATAGTGCAGAATTATACACCTACTCATTTAAGATTTAAATTGATTCGGCTCATTCGAAAAGCAACTATTTTTCTACAGATATTTTAGATGAGCTCTACACATTAACAGATGTGCTTCTACAAAATAATACGAAACGCTGTACTGGCATCGTTTTCGTGTAAAAAGATTGAAGTAAGTAATTGTTCAAATGAAACAAACATTTGAAATGTGCGTAAGAATTTATCCATGAATGATAGTTGTGATGAAGGAGTGTTTGTATAGTTGAAGAAATGAAGTTATAATATGAACTGAAATGATTCAACGTTAATGTATATGCGCTTTTAAATATTTTTTTTAATCTTTAAATATTCAATCATGCCAAGAGGTAAAGAAAACCAGGGTGGTAACCGTGGTAAAAACCGCGAAAACCAGGAGCGTAACCAGGGAAGTAAAAGTACTTCAGAGAGAAGCCAAACTTCCGAAGGCAGGGATACAAAAGATAGGGTAGCTCACGAAGATGAAAAATCATCAAGACGTGAAGGAAACGAAAGTAACCAGGGCGGAAGGCGCTAGGCAATAGGTTTTCAAATTAATAGACCAACACCTGGGAAGCCAGGTGTTTTTATTTAAATTAGGAGATGATAGTTTTGTTAGCCACCCGTTTCACTATTTGGTGCATCTACCGGTTTTGATTGCGGTGAACCTTTTTCACGCAAAAAAATAGTCAACACAATAATTGCAAATACAGAAAGGTATTCGCTTTGCCAGTTTTGAAAAGATTCAAACCAAAGCCGGCTATTTCCCAGGTATTGAATGGCTGTTTCAGTATGCTCGCCTTTTAATAATTGGGATTGATTGTAATCCAATAAGCTTCCTCGCCAGTGAATAAAAAAAGAAACAATGAATAAAAACCATAACGCATAACAAAGCGAATGACTGTAAATATCTAATACCAATCCGCCTTTTTTTACAGGCCAAGGCGCATTCTTTCTGCGTGGGTTTGGCTCCCGGTCCACTTCTTCTTCTTTGTCCGGGTCTTTGGATTCTGAAGAGCCTTTTTGATATAAAAACATACTTAAGGTAACAAATAAGGCCATTTGTAAAAACTCACTTTCCCAATTTTCAAAAGTTGCCTGTAAAAAATGACCGGTAGTTAAATATTGTATCATCGATACGGTAGGGCCACCTTCTTCCTTCATTTCCTGGTTGTGTTCAATTAAGCCTGTTACCGCTTGTGCAACAATGGAGACGAGGAATAGAATGAAGAAAATAATTGATAGGCCATTATTTCTAAAAAATTGCTTCATGAATTTTTAGAAGAAGATGTTTAAAAATCATTCCAACTCAACATTATTTAGTTAAACACTTGATTAATAAGCTGATTGATGAAAAAGCTTCTAAAAACTATAAAACAAGACCAACTCAATTTATAGATGGTTTGCTTATGCGTAAAACATGACACATAAAAATTTATTCAGACCAGAAAATATAAGTCGCAAAGAATGGAAGAAAATGAAGGGTAGGTAACTCAAAGGACATCGCTGCAAAAAGCCAGCATTTCTTTGGCAACTTTATTTAAACCAATAATATCATTAGGTTTTACAAAATAGGCTTGGGCACCAAGCTTTAAACAAATTTGCTTGTAATTGGGAGAGTTAGATGTACTCCATACTACTTTAGGAATAGACGCATATCTTTCTTTGGTAGCAAGCAATTCCAGAACCTGTCCTCCATCAACTTCAGGCAAATTATAATCTAAAACAATAAGGCAAGGAAGACTGCCATCCTCAAGTGTATCTAAAAATAGTGCAGCTTTTTTTCCATTGGTGGCTGTATGAATTTTTAGGGAGCCGGCATGTGTTGTTAAGGCTTCAATTAATAATTCCTGGTCATCAACATCATCTTCTGCCAAAAAAATATAAGGAGCTCCGTCGCTAACTTTAAATAGGGCAGTTTCTGTCATTGGACCTTGGTTCATAAGATGTAATGTATGTGGGAGTATATTAAAGGTATTATTGTTGTAGAAGTAAACCTATAATAGTATCCTAATCTTTTCTTTTTATAAAAAATTAGTCAATAACACTTGGTAGAAATACTTTGAGCAAACCTTTTTTGAAATTGAAAAGGTGATAATCATGATTATTAAATCTTTTACGTAGGTTTGAATTTCCTTTAATTACCCTTAATTTATGAGCAACGAAATGCCAGCTCCAAATGGCTCCAAAAGTGAGCCTATAGATATGATTGCTTCGAACGGTACTGAATCAAATCCTGTTTTGCCTTCAAAAAAATCAACTAAAAAATCAAAGTCTCCCGTCCCTCCAATAAAGCCGCGTGTTCATGCCGATGAACTGGATAACCGGGAATTGTTAAGAATATTGTCCGAAGTAAAGAACGGAAACTTTGGTGTTCGTATGCCTGTAGACCAGGTTGGTGTCAACGGGAAGATCTGCGATACTTTGAACGAAATCATTATTCTGAACGAAATATTGATGTCGGAATTAACCAAAGCAGGTAAAACCATTGGTAAAAAAGGAAACCTGGCTCATAGGGTCGAGCTTCCGAAAGTAGCAAGAGGTGGTTGGAGCGATGGCGTTGATGCGATCAATGGTTTGATCTCAGATCTGGTACATCCGACAATTGAAATAGCCCACGTAATTTCTTCGGTGGCAAAAGGAAACTTATCGCAGGAAATGACCTTGCAAATTGGCGATCACGTTTTACAAGGTGAGTTTGCCCGGATTGCCCGCGAGGTAAATGACATGGTAAAACAGTTGAACCTGTTTTCGATGGAGGTTACACGTGTGGCCCGTGAGGTGGGTAGTGAGGGTAAATTAGGAGGCCAGGCTAAAGTTAAAGGCGTGGCTGGTGTTTGGAAAGATTTGACGGATTCGGTAAACCAGATGGCTGGTAACTTAACCGCCCAGGTAAGAAATATTGCAGAAGTAACAACCGCCGTGGCAAAGGGTGACCTTTCTAAGAAAATTACGGTAGACGTACAGGGTGAGATATTGGAATTGAAAAATACCATCAATACGATGGTGGATCAGCTGAACTCATTCTCTTCGGAGGTAACTAGGGTTGCCCGTGAGGTAGGTACAGAAGGTAAATTAGGTGGTCAGGCAGAAGTACAAGGTGTGGCGGGAACCTGGAAGGATTTGACCGACTCGGTTAATAACATGGCCTCCAATCTTACAGGACAGGTGAGAAACATTGCCGAAGTAACAACGGCTGTGGCAAAAGGAGATTTATCAAGAAAAATTACAGTGGATGTAAAAGGAGAGATCCTTGAGCTTAAAAATACAATCAACACGATGGTGGATCAGCTGAACTCGTTTTCAGCGGAGGTAACCCGTGTGGCACGTGAGGTAGGTAGTGAAGGTAAATTGGGTGGGCAGGCAACGGTAAAAGGCGTAGGAGGTGTATGGAAAGATTTGACCGATTCGGTAAACCAGATGGCCTCTAACCTAACAGGTCAGGTAAGAAACATTGCGGAGGTAACAACCGCGGTGGCAAAAGGTGACTTGTCAAGAAAAATTACGGTGGACGTAAAAGGAGAGATCCTCGAATTAAAAAATACCATCAATACGATGGTGGACCAGTTAAACTCTTTTGCATCTGAGGTTACCCGTGTAGCACTTGAGGTGGGTACCGAAGGTAAACTTGGTGGTCAGGCAAAGGTGCAGGGTGTGGGTGGTACCTGGAAGGATTTGACGGACTCAGTAAACCAGATGGCATCAAACCTTACAGCGCAGGTACGTAACATTGCCGAAGTAACAACGGCGGTGGCATCAGGTGACCTTTCAAAAAAAATTACGGTTAATGTACAAGGTGAGATATTGGAGTTGAAGAACACCATTAATACGATGGTGGATCAGTTAAACTCATTTGCATCCGAGGTAACCCGTGTGGCGCTTGAGGTGGGTACAGAAGGAAAACTAGGAGGCCAGGCGAAAGTAAAGGGTGTGGGTGGTACATGGAAGGATTTGACCGACTCTGTAAACCAGATGGCATCGAATCTAACCGGACAGGTAAGAAATATTGCAGAGGTAACTACAGCCGTAGCAAAAGGTGACTTATCACGCAAAATTACAGTGGATGTACGCGGAGAGATATTGGAGCTGAAAAATACCATTAATACGATGGTGGATCAGCTGAATGCCTTTGGATCGGAGGTAACCCGTGTGGCACGTGAGGTGGGTTCTGAAGGACAATTAGGTGGTCAGGCCGATGTGCCGGGTGTGGAAGGACAGTGGAAGGATTTAACGGATTCTGTAAATAAAATGGCATCCAACCTTACATCGCAGGTACGTAACATTGCCGAGGTAACAACCGCGGTGGCAAACGGTGACTTGTCACGTAAAATTGAAGTGGATGTAAAAGGAGAAATCCTTGAGTTGAAGAATACCATCAATACAATGGTGGAACAGCTCCGGGCATTTGCATCTGAGGTAACAAGGGTAGCACGTGAGGTAGGTACGGAAGGAAAGCTTGGTGGTCAGGCTAACGTACCAGGTGTGGGTGGAACATGGAAGGACTTAACGGACTCCGTGAACCAGATGGCGGGTAATCTTACTGCCCAGGTAAGAAATATTGCTGATGTGGCCATTGCCGTGGCAAATGGTGACATGTCAAAAAAGATCACGGTGGACGTACGTGGTGAGATCTTGCAGTTGAAAGAAACGCTGAACACGATGGTGGACCAGTTGCGTGCATTTGCCTCCGAGGTAACCCGTGTGGCAAGAGAAGTAGGTAGCGAGGGTAAATTAGGTGGACAGGCATTTGTACCCGGTGTGGCTGGTACCTGGAAAGACTTGACTGACTCGGTAAACCAGATGACCGGTAACCTGACATCACAGGTACGTAATATTGCCGAGGTAACTAAAGCGGTAGCATCCGGTGACCTTTCTAAAAAAGTAACAATCGACGTTAAAGGAGAGATCCTTGATTTGAAAAATACCATCAATACAATGGTGGACCAGTTGAACTCTTTTGCCTTCGAGGTAACCCGTGTGGCAAGGGAGGTTGGAACGGAAGGTAAATTAGGTGGACAGGCAGAAGTGCAGGGTGTGGCTGGAACATGGAAGGATTTGACTGACTCTGTAAATATGATGGCATCAAATCTTACCAACCAGGTTAGAAGTATTGCCAAGGTAGTAACTGCGGTAGCAACAGGTAATCTAAAACAAAAATTATCCATTGTTTCCCGTGGTGAGGTTGCGCAGTTGACGGATACGATCAATGAAATGATTGACACACTTGCAGTATTTGCCGACCAGGTAACAACGGTGGCACGTGAGGTGGGTGTGGAAGGAAGGCTAGGTGGACAGGCATCGGTACCAGGCGCTTCCGGTATTTGGAAAAACTTAACCGAGAACGTAAACCAGTTGGCAGAAAACTTAACTACCCAGGTACGTGCCATTTCTGAAGTGGCTTCGGCGGTAACGAAAGGTGATCTTACCCAGATGATCCGCGTAGAAGCAAAAGGAGAGGTGGAAGAGTTGAAAGATACCATCAACCAGATGATCGCTAACCTTAAAGAAACAACTTTACGTAACCAGGAGCAGGATTGGCTAAAATCTAACCTTGCCAAGTTTACACAAATGTTACAGGGTCAAAAAGACCTGAACACGGTAACCCGTCGTATTCTTTCCGAGTTGGCGCAGGTGGTAAATGCCCAGCAAGGTATGTTCTACATTTTAGAGCAAGACGAAGAACAGGAAACCAATAAATTAAAATTATTTGCCGCTTACGCTTATAACAGTGATGTTGAACTAGACCGCGAATTTGCCTTAGGCGAAGGTTTGGTAGGACAGGTTGCTCGTGATAAAGAAAGAGTGCTTTTAACCAACGTTCCAAAAGAATACATTAAAATATCATCAGGTTTAGGTGAAGCTTCACCAGTTAGTGTAATTGTTTTGCCTGTATTATTTGAAACAGAAATTAAAGCGGTAATTGAACTGGCTTCTTTCGATGAGTTTAGTGAAACGCATTTGGACTTCTTAAGCCAGCTGACCGAATCTATCGGTATCGTATTAAATACAATCGAAGCAAACTCAAGAACAGAGGGATTGTTGGAGCAATCAACATCGCTTGCTGACGAGTTAAGAAGAACCAACGAAGAATTGCAGGATAAAGCCCACCTTCTTGTAAAACAAAAAGAAGAAGTGGAGGCGAAGAACAAAGAGGTTGAGGATGCACGTAAATCGCTGGAGGAAAAAGCCGAGCAGTTGCAGCTTACTTCTAAATACAAATCGGAGTTCCTTGCAAATATGTCGCATGAGTTACGTACACCGTTGAACTCGTTATTGATTCTAGCGCAGCAGTTGTATGAAAATCATGAAGGCAATCTTAGCGAAAAGCAGGTTCGTTATGCAAAAACAATTCACAGTTGCGGTGATGACCTGATCCAATTGATCAACGACATCCTTGACTTGTCTAAAATTGAATCTGGTTATATTTCAACAGACTTTATTAATGTTCGCTTTAACGAGATCACATCGTTCGTTGAAACCACGTTCAAACATATTTCGGAAAGCAAAAATCTCAAATTTAATATTGAGATGGATCCAAACCTTCCGGATAAATTGGAGACCGACGTTCAGCGTTTGAACCAAATATTAAAGAACTTACTTTCTAATGCCTTTAAGTTTACTGAAAAGGGTGGTGTGAATTTAAAAATCTATGAAGCCAACCATAACTGGAAACAAAATACGCCAAGCCTGGACAATGCTTCACGTGTGGTTGCATTCCAGATTAAAGATTCAGGTATTGGTATTTCAAAAGATAAGCAGAACATCATTTTTGAAGCCTTCCAGCAGGCAGAAGGTTCTACAAGCCGTAAATATGGCGGAACCGGTTTGGGATTATCAATCAGTAGAGGTTTAGCCGATCTACTAGGTGGTTCAATTGAGTTGGAAAGTGAGCCGGGTGGTGGAAGTACGTTTACCTTATTCTTACCAATTGATTACAGCCCACACGTTAAAAAAGAAAAACAAAGCAGTTTAACCATTAGCGAATATACCCTTGCCCATGACAGCGATGGCGGTATCATTCACTCCGTTCCTACAGTTAAATTACCCGACACCAGGGACCTTGAGGTAATGAGCGAGATCATTAATGAAACAGGTGACGATAGAAATGCCATCATGTCCTCTGATAATGTGGTAATGGTGGTTGAAGATGATATCCGGTTTGCCAAGATCATGATTGAAAAAGCGCATGAAAGAAGCTTAAAGGTTGTGGTTGCTACCTCATTTGGTGATGTTTTTGAGCTGGCAAATAAATACAACCCGATAGCGGTTACGCTTGATGTGAAACTTCCTGATGCGAGTGGCTGGAGAATACTTGACCTGTTTAAGAATGACATTAATTTCCGCCATATTCCCGTGCATTTAATATCTGGTGAAGAAAACCGGTTGTTGGCCATGCAGCGTGGAGCAAGAAGCTTCCAGTTAAAGCCATTAAAGAATGAAGCTTTAGCAGTTTTGTTCGATGATATTGTGGATTATCACCAGCGCACAACAAAACGCTTGTTAATTGTTGAAGACAACGAATTGGAATCTTCTCAAATAGCTAAGATTTTGGATAATGGTGATTTAACGCAAATTGAAATTGCCAGTTCAGGAAATGAAGCGCTTGAGTTGATCCGGAAGAATAACTACGATTGCATTACAGTTGATTACATGCTACCGGATATACAGGGATTTGATTTCGTTGCCCAGATCAATACTTTGAACAAGCTCTTAATGACGCCTGTTTTGATCTATTCTGCAAAAGATTTCTCAAACAAAGAACGTACACAGTTAAAACAATATGCTAATCGCATCATGTTGAAAGATGTGAATTCTCTTGAAGTGTTGCTGGAAGAAGTGGTAATGCACCTGCACATCAATCAAAAAGATCTCCAGCCAGAAAAGCGGAAGATGATCACCAACCTTCGTACAAGAGAAGATGTACTTTCAAATAAAACGGTTTTGGTTGTAGATGATGACGTGCGCAATTTATTTGCCTTGACCACTGCATTTGAAAGATTCAACATCAATGTAATTACAGCAGAAAGTGGGCAGGAAGCAATTAATATTTTGGGCGAAAACGACGATGTGAATATTGTTTTAATGGACATCATGATGCCTGAAATGGATGGTTATGAAACTACCCAAAAAATAAGGCGTGAGCATAAGAACACTCATCTTCCAATCATTGCTGTAACCGCAAAAGCAATGAAGGGCGATAGGGAAAAATGTTTGGAAGCCGGCGCCTCTGACTATATAACTAAACCTGTAAAGATCGATCAACTATTATCCTTAATGCGTGTGTGGTTGTATAAATAAAAATTGATGACAAATAAAGGACAAGTGCAAAAGGCAGAAGTAAAGATTTTGGTTGTAGATGACCGTGATGATAATCTTTTCTCTATAGAAACTATTCTCGAAAGGGATAATTATACGATTAGAAAAGCAAATTCAGGAAGGGCGGCCTTAAAAACTTTGTTGAATGAACAGGATTTTACCCTCATTTTAATGGACGTTCAAATGCCGGATATGAACGGCTTTGAAACAGCGACATTAATTTACCAAAGGGAAAAACTGAAGCATATTCCCATCATTTTTATAACAGCTCATAACCAGGATGAAGCCTACATGTTTGAAGGTTACAAAATGGGTGCTGTTGACTTTATTTACAAACCTATAAATCCAGAACTGTTACGATTTAAAGTGAGTGTTTTTGTTGAGCTTTATCAAAAGACCAACCAGTTGATGATGCAGGAAAAAAAGCTGCTTGCTGTAAATACCAGCCTGGCGCAGGAAGTGGAAGAGCGCCGCAATACTGAGGAAAAGATCAGGCTGCTTAACCAGCAGTTACTGGAAAATAATGCTGAATTAAAAGGCATAAACGAGGAGCTCGATCGTTTTGCCTACGTAGCCTCTCACGACTTGCAGGAGCCCTTGCGCAAGATCATGATCTTTAGTGATGTGATGTCTGAAAAATTAAACCAGCAAATTGATCCTGAAGTACAGAATTGTCTTACCAAGATTACGATGGCATCAAACCGGATGCAAAAATTAATTAACGACCTGCTTAAATTTTCAAGGCATACAAATAACGAAGCATCCTTTATTGCGGTTGACCTGAATAACTTGCTGGAAGAAGTGCTTTCGGATATGGACACCCAGTTGCAAATAACAAAAGCCCAAATTCAAATAGAAAAACTTCCCGAAGTATGGTGTGTTCCCAGCCAGATGCAGCAATTGTTTCAAAACTTAATAAGTAACTCCCTTAAATTTTGCAAAGAGGATGGCTTCCCCGAGATTTCCATTTATAGCGAAACAGTCAACGGGTCAACAATTTTAAATAAAGATGAAAAACAAAAAAGCAAATTTTACCACCAGATACATATAAAGGACAATGGCATCGGCTTCGATCCTAAATATTCCGAAGATATTTTCGTGGTTTTTAAACGCCTGCATAGTTACCACGAGTTTGAAGGAACGGGCATAGGTCTTTCCATTTGTAAAAAAATTGTGGAGAAGCACCAGGGTTATATTACTGCAGAAGGAAAACCAAATGAAGGTGCCCATTTTACAATTTCACTGCCACAAAGGGAATTGATGAAAGTTGGACAAACCCCAAAAAAACAAACAATTCTTTAAGTTTAGTTTATTGATTTTTATAGGAATGTAACTCGTGGGTACTTGCTTGGTATTCTATTTGCATGTATCTTCATATTCTCTTTCCTTTGAATACCCTTCCCATAATCCCACCTATTTAAACACTTCTTTAATCCTTTGTAAGGCCGGCAAAAGTCAATTTCCATGATCAACGGGACAAAAAATTTTCTTGTTACCATTGATACGCCGGATTATGAAGAAATTTTACACGCTATTTTTTCTTATTGCTTTTCAATTTACGGCACGAAGCCAAACATTTAGTTTGTCGAGCCTTGTGGATTTTACAACTTATACGCAACAGAAATTTCAAACCCATTTAGAAAAGAAAAAGTTTAGACGAGACTACGCCAATATTGCGCCTGCAGCGGATATATCTTTTAGCGCACCCAAGGAACGAAAACAAAAAGGTCCGGAAGTTACCCGGCAGGTTTCATTTCAAACAAATAAAAATTCAATTGTTACCGGTTATCATACTAATTCTATCCAGGAAAATAATAAGTTGCTAGAACAAATTGCAAGAGCGGGGTACACAGGCATTCCTGGTAAAGCAGGCGGTGAAAAGGAAATGTTTTTTCAAAAAGATGACATCACCATTAAAACAAGAACATTATTAAAAGATAGTATTCCCTTTTACAGTATTTACATAGAACGCAGAGAATTACCTAAGCCAAAAGACATTGTATACGCTGAAGACCTACTTCAGATCAATTCTCATGAATACCTAACCTTTGTTTTTGGAAAAGAAAACGTGTCAAAAGATGTATTTTTTTATTCTGAAAAAGAAACAAATAAATGCTCAGTTCTTTTTCCTAAAACCAACCAGGAAGTAGTATTTATCTGGCAAGATGAATTGAGTTATAAAAACACGGCATTCCTGGTTATTGGCGGTCATTTACAAACAGGTGCCTCGGTTGATTTTAATCGTCGCGTGGAGCAAAATTTATGGCGCTCCGAACAAGGCATTTATTCTGGCATGAGTTTAAAAGCACTGCAATCACTTAATGAATCTGCTATTAATTTTTATAGTTGGGAAATGGAAGAAGCCGGTGTGCTGGCGCCAAAGAACCGCGGTAAAATAAATTTCGATCGTATCAGCGTGGTATTGAATTGCCTCAACTGTGTGCGGGATGCTTATGTTCAATCCAGCATAGTAAGCTCTGATACAGAATTAACGCAGGACAGGAAGGTATACGTATCTACCATGATCATTCTTCCACAAAAAGAAAAAGCAGCTGCAACTGCTTCACGTTAAAAAATAGATTTTAAAGCGATTGCTTTATTCGATTCTTCATTGCACTAATTCAGATGAGTGCAGCAAATTATTGTGCGTTCTAAA
>JAKFCI010000077.1:0-3093 GCA_036676725.1 Chitinophagaceae bacterium | reverse complement strand
GTAAAGGTGAATCCAACCAGGAAAATAATGGCAGCAAGGAATGATATATAGGTCACAGCCTTTTCGGCCGTGTTGCTTGCTTTCTCGTTTTTAATTTCGATTGCTGACATATTCAGTCCAAGAATTCGTTGTATGCCGGACCGGATATGCTGCATAGTGGCAAGAGATTTATCTCCTGAACGGTAAAGGTTGAAAGATTTTCTTATTCCGGCAGTAGCTTCGCTTTCACCTGCTTCTGTAATATTAAGTTCCTGTAGTTTCAATACACTATCAAACTGTGAAAATGATTGGGCCTGATTAATGGGTACACTGTCCAGGTATCTTTGCATCGAGTGACAATAGTCCAGCGATTCATAATTATCCTTTAATATCTCATTTGCATCGTTTTTTAAACGTATTAAGTGATAGGTGCTGATTCCGCCTGTAACCAGTACCAAAAAGAAAAGGAATAAGGTCCCCAGGCGGATTTTTTGTTTTACAGTGCGTGCCATTTACGATAGAATTACCAGGTCAACTTCATTTTTGGACAGCGTTTTCAACAATTGGTTGAATACACTGGTTTTTAAGATAATCTGCCACAATTTAAGATGCGGTTTCCCAATACAGACAGTTGTAATGTTTTTTGCTTCTAAACAATTAGGGAATTAAAAAAAATAAGCAAAAAATAAAATGAAAAAAATATTTCTTCTTACAATCTTAACAATATTTAAAATGACAACATCAAATGCCCAAAGCGGAAACGCAACGAATATGGGTTACACTTACGCAACAGTTCCCACAAAGTTTGTGGAGGCTAACGGAATAAAGATCGCATATCGTTCTTACGGTAAAGAGGGCGATATACCTGTTATTTATTTCAATCACTTAACGGCAAACCTTGATAATTGCGATCCAAGAATTATGGATGCAATTGCAGCACACCGTCATATTATTTCCTTTGATTACAGGGGCGTTGGTGCAACAACCGGCGAGCAGGGAACAAGTATTGCCGACATGGCAAAAGATGCAATTGCTTTTATTCATGCATTGGGATACAAGCAAGTGGATATAGTGGCTTTTTCTATGGGTGGTTTTATTACCCAGGAACTACTTTTAATAGAACCAGCTTTGGTACGTAAAATAATACTTGCAGGCACAGTCCCAAGAGGTGGAGAGGGAGTTAGCGATGTGGTTGGTTTAACTTATAAGGATGTTTTTAAAGGCATCTTCACATTCAGAGACCCCAAGTTTTATTTATTCTTTACACAAAACAAAGTGGGTAAAGAAGCAGCCCGTGATTTTCTGAAACGATTAAACGAAAGAACAGAAAACCGGGATAAGAAAGTAAAACTGAGTGTATTGAAAAAACAACTGCAAGCCATTGCTGCTTGGGGGCATGACACCCCTGCCGATTTGAGCGTTTTTAAACATCCTGTATTAGTAGCAAATGGTGATCATGACAGAATGGTGCCAACAGCAAATTCTTATGATTTGGCAAAGCGTTTTCCAAATTCTGAAATTATCATTTATCCCAATTCAGGCCATGGTGGCATCTTTCAATATCACAAAGAATTTATCCCACAGGCATTAAGGTTTTTATTAAACTAAAAAATATAAACATGAAAGAAATATCTTTCGTTATACTCTTAATCATGACCACACTCTTTGGCGCTTATGCGCAAACTTCGAAACCTGTAAAAGTTAAAACGAATGTGAAATCGGAGAAGCATTTATCCTCATCAATATTGTTATGGATGCGGACAGACAAACCCCGCCAGGAAGGAATGGACAGATGGAAAGGTCCGCATGCGAAAATAATTTCAGCAAATAAAGGTCTTTGGGAATATCGCCAAATACATTTTGCGGAAAACAACACCGGACTTTGGCAACCAATCAATGGCGTAGAAACTACAATACCTTCCAATCGTAAAATTGATGGTGTAGCGGATGTTACTTTAAAAAATCTGTTGTCAATATTCAGAGGTAAGAAACAAAATAAACTTGCCTATGCCGATGAAGTGAATTTATTTAAGCGTACTATACTTTATGCAGCTTTTCCAAAAAATTCTCGATGGTATGAAGTAGCCGAACCAAATTCTAAAATTGAAGCAAGAGCTATGGTGTTTTTCAGAAAACAAGAAGCCGTGAGTGAGAAGGATTTTCAAAAATTTATCAAGGAAGAGCTTACACCTGCCCTTGCAAACGCAGGTATGCTTAAAGAACTGAGAAATAAAGTATATAATCCATGGAAGCAAAAACAGTGGAACACTCCGAATGTAGAGCATGACAATGATAAGAGTGTTCAATTTCAAGCGTCATTGATGCTGGGCTTTAAAGATAAAAACGCAATGGAAGATTTTTTTAAAAGCGAGGATGTAAAAAAACTATCCGACAGGCTATCCATTTTTTGTTCGGCTGTGCATGCGTATGAAATATATGAGACATTAACCTTTGTTAAAGAAGGGAAACAACTTTCACATTTCCAGAAATAATAATAAAATGAAAGCTTTTATAATAAAACGCTACGGCAAAAAAGAAAAATTACAACTAACTGAAATAGCAGAACCTGCTGTAAAGGGAAATGATGTATTGGTACAAATACATGCAGCAGGAGTTAACCTTCTGGATTCAAAGATCAGAGATGGTGAATTCAAAATGATCTTGCCTTATAAAACTCCATTTACTTTGGGACATGATGTATCAGGTGTTGTAACCAAAGTTGGTTCAAAAGTCAGCAAATTCAAAGTTGGCGATGAGGTGTATGCAAGACCTGCAGATCATCGCATAGGTACGTTTGCAGAATACATTTCAATGAATGAAAATGATGTGGCACTTAAACCGAAAAATCTTTCTATGGTAGAAGCTGCTTCTATTCCATTGGTTGGTTTAACAGCCTGGCAGGCACTTGTTGAAAAAGCAAATCTGAAAAAAGGACAAAAGGTTTTTATCCAGGCAGGTTCAGGAGGTGTAGGCACGCTTGCCATTCAGTTGGCAAAACATTTGGGTGCAACTGTGGCTACAACAACAAGTGCGGCAAATTTTGATTTGGTAAAAAGTTTGGGTGCAGATGTTGTGATTGATTACAGAAAGGATGATTTTGAAAACATATTGAAA
>JAKFCI010000076.1:0-9543 GCA_036676725.1 Chitinophagaceae bacterium | reverse complement strand
CGGCCGATATTGAACCGCTTAGCATTACATGCAGCCCAACTAAGTTTTAATGGATTAAATGGAGAAATATTTAACCTCGAAGCTCCATTAGCAAAAGATCTGAAAGCGCTTTTAAACCAATTAAAGAAGTGGAAAAAATAAATCCCTTCGTATTTAAAAGGGATCTATTTTACCCATAACAATTAGGTCGTTTATTCCGGCACAGGCGTATAGCGCAAGTACGGTTTGATCACTTCTACCCCCTTAGGAAATCTTTTCATGGCATCTTCAGTTGAAATTGTATTAGCAACAATTACCTTTTCGCCTTTTTGCCAGTCGGCAGGTGTAGAAACACTATGCTTTGCCGTTAGTTGTAACGAATCGATCACCCTTAAAACTTCATTGAAATTTCTACCAGTAGATGCCGGATAAGTGATGGTTAATTTTAATTTTTTATCAGGACCGATGATAAAGAGAGAACGTACCGTTTGTGTTTCAGAGGCATTTGGATGAATCATATCATACAAATTGGCCACCTCTTTATTTTCATCAGCAATAATCGGGAAATCAACTTCGCAATTTTGGGTTTCATTAATGTCGTTAATCCAACCTTTGTGTTTATCCAATGGATCCACACTTACTGCCAGCACTTTTACATTTCGCTTGGCAAATTCTTCTTTTAATTTTGCCGTCCTTCCAAGTTCGGTTGTGCATACGGGTGTGTAATCTGCAGGATGCGAAAAAAGCACACCCCAACTATCCCCCAAATATTCATAAAAATTAATTTTCCCTGCTGTTGTTTCTGCGGTAAAGTTTGGAGCGATGTCTCCTAGTCTTAAGCTCATAGTAAAATTTTTAGAAATACAAATGTACGAAAAACAAACTCTACTAAATTTATAGGCTTTTCATAATTTTTCCTTACCCGAAGCCAAATCCTGGATGGTTTTATTTTCTAAAATACCCAATGTAGCATCTCTTACATTTTCCATTATTCCATGAAGACCACAATTAAATTCATCGCAATTTTCGCACTTTTGGTAAAAGTACAGGCTAACGCAAGGCAGCATGGCAATTGGTCCGTCAACGATGCGCATCACTTTAGCTACGGATGTTTTTGATGGATCCTCTTTTATATAATAACCTCCGCCTTTACCTTTTTTACTTTCCAGTACGCCAGCTTTACGGAGCTCAAGTAAAATGTTTTCTAAAAATTTTAAAGGAATTTTTTTCTGCTCAGAAATTTCAGAAATCAGCACTGGCCCTTCGTTGTATTTATCCACCAAATGAGTTAAAGCCCTAAAGGCATATTGTGCTTTCCTTGATAACATTTATGATTTACTCCGGTTGAATGGTGATAATATAATTAATAGACGAATTTTTTCTAAGCATGGCAGCAACACCGCAATACTTTTCTAAAGAAAGATCAATTGCTTTTTTCACCTTGCTTCTATTTTCTTCTTCTGTTTTAATAATAAAATTGATCTGAATGTCTTTAAAAACTCTTGGATGTTCCTCGGTTTGATCGGCTTCCACTTCAATTTTTAAATCAGCAAAAGGTACACGCATTTTTTCTAAAACATCCACAACATCAATACCTGTACAACCTGCTAAGCCTGTTAATAAAAGGGCTTTCGGGCTAAATCCTGCTTGCCCATCAATTTCAATTTTTGCATTCGATTGAAAACTATCAAATGCTTGTCCGCTTTTCCAAATAGTTGTTGTCTTCATTGTTTGATTTATTTATAACATCAGACCATCCATGTTTTTTGTTGTCCAACACATTTTCAACTGTCCACACAATTTCTTTTATAAAATCATGCTGTCTAACAGGACAAGCATCTTTATCGCAAAGATGGCATTGAAAATATTGACAGTCATCTGAATGAACAAAGAGCTCTAACGATTCGCCAAAATCTTTTCGAATTAATTCGCCCAGGTAGTCAACTTCTTTATGTGCTTCGGCTACATTTAAATACCACGGAACAGTCAGGTGGCAATCTACGTGTAATACGTTTCCATATTTAATTACCCGCAGGTTGTGCAGGTCAACCCAATTATCGCTTCGGTTATGATTTAAAACATCAATCATTTTAGCCAACAAAACCATGTCTGCTTCATCCATGATGCCTGCAAGCGAGCTGCGGATAATCTTATAGCCGGTATAAATAATAAAAAGACCGAAGCCAATTGCTACCACACTATCTATCCATAAATAATTGGTAACGGCAATTAAAATAAGTCCGGCAATAATTCCAAAGGTTGAATAACTATCTGTTTGTAAATGTTTGCCACTTGCAATTAAAGCAAGTGAATTATCTTTTTTACCCTGCACAAACGCAAAATACCCGAGTATCCAATTAATTATAGCTGTTGCACCAACCAGGTATATTCCTGTATCAATTGATTTAATGATTGTCGGGATCATTAAATTTTTTACAGCGCTATAAATAATTACCGCTCCAGCAGAAAGGACTAAAGTACCCTCAACAGCTGCAGAAATAAATTCGGCTTTCCCATGTCCATATGGATGGTCAATATCTTTTGGTTTTGCGGCTACGTACAAACTATACAAACCAATAAAGCCGGCAACAACATTTACAATGCTTTCTAAAGCATCGGTTAAAACTGCTACAGAATTTGTAAGGTAATATGCAACAAATTTTACGATCAGCAATAACGAAGAAGTAACTGCAATGAGTTTTTGCAGCCTGATATTGCTTATTTTTTTCTTTGGTGAAATCAATTATAAAAGTTGGTGTAATTATACAACGGATTCATATCTATCCTGTACATATTTCCAGTTGACAACCTTCCACCAATTGGTAATGTAATCAGCTCTTTTATTTTGGTAACGTAAATAATAGGCGTGTTCCCAAACATCCAAACCCAATAAAGGAAAGCCTTTTACTTCGGCAACATCCATTAAAGGATTATCCTGGTTTGGCGTAGAACTGATTTTTAATTTTTTATTTCCGTCAACTAAAAGCCAGGCCCAGCCACTACCAAATCGGTTTTTACCCGCTTCTGAAAACTGGGTTTTAAATGCATCAAAAGATCCGAAGCTTTCATCAATGGCAGTTAATAATTTACCTGCTGGTTTTTCACCTCCGGTTGGCGACATGTTTTTCCAGAATAATTCGTGGTTGTAATGCCCGCCGCCATTATTCCTCATTTTAGTAGAGTATTTAGAAATGCGACCTAATACATCTTCTAATGATTTGTTTGTATCAACGCCCTCATTTTTTGCCGCGTCCATTAAGTTAGTTGCATAAGAAGCAGCATGTTTTGTATAATGAATTTCCATTGTCGTACCATCAATGGCTTCGCTTAACGCATTGTAATTATAAGGTAATGGCTCTTGCTTAAAGCCTGTAGTATATTTATCTGATTTTACTTTGCTAAGCACCGAACACGATGATAACATGGTTGAACCAATATATAATCCTAAACCAGCCTTGCCCGAATTAATGATAAATCCCCTGCGAGAAGTTAATGGTGCCATAGCATAAAATTTATATGAAATTAAGCAAATAGGTTAACCTTTTTTCCGTTTGCGAAAAGCCTGGAATTGACGCCATAGCCGGAAATAATATTCCCTATTAAATAATTGCGAATCATGCAGTGCTTTGTAGGTTAAAAAAATACCAACTGGTACAAGAACAAAGGTGGAAAGCCACATGCCCATGAATGCACTCCATTCGCCTTCCTTTGCAAATTTTTCGCCTGTATTGCTAATAAAATAAAACAGCATAAAAAAGATGATGGCAGAGATCAATGAATTTCCTAATCCTCCTTTTCTAATAATAGAACCAAGCGGTGCACCCACCATAAACAATACAAGGCAGGCTAATGACAATGAAATTTTTCGATGCCATTCCATTTTGTGCCTGCGTAGTTCTTTTTCTTCTGCATTATAATCCCAGAGAATGGACTCGTTACTGCTAACAGAAGAAGCGATACGACCTTGTGTTCTTTGGTTGACAATTGTTTTAATTGAATCAGGAATTAACTGGTCGAATTTTTTAATGGTATCATTTTTAGTTGAAGCCGTATTCCAATTACTATCTAAATAATTTACAAATGCAGATGGAGTAAACACTTCTTTTTTTACTCTTTCAAGCAAATTATTGTTATGCTTTTTCATTGAATCAATAGCCTTGTTCAACTGGCGCATATTCAACATGCGAAAATTACTTTTATTGGCAGCGCTATCCGATGTGCGTTGAAAACTTAGAGAACTTAAGTCTAATTGTTTTTTATATTCTTTAAATCCTAAGCGTATAAATTCTGTATTGACTGTTCCACCGCTACCCTTTTCCTGGAAACGCCATCCATTTTTTAAATTAAATTGAAGAAAACGTTTATCCTCGGTCACACTCATGATGCCATCGGTAGCTGTAATAAAATTATCCTGTAACTGTCCCCCCTGTTCATAAATAATTATATCCCTTATTATGCTGTCATTTTTTTTCTCACCTACTTTAATAGCAAAGCCTGCGATCTTGTTATAAAATTGTCCTTCTTTTAAATCAAAGGCGGGTTTAGCGTAAACAATATCACCCAGTAATGTGCGGGATTTTAAATTGGCTACAGGAATGATATAATTGGCGAACATAAAAGCAAGACCGCAAATAAATAGTACAACAACAAACAAAGGCCGCATAAAACGAAGCAATGAAATGCCGGCAGATTTAACGGCAACCAATTCATAACTCTCACCTAAATTTCCAAACGTCATAAGGGAAGAAAGCAAAACAGCAAGTGGCAACGCAAGCGGCACCAGCACCGCACTCTGGTACCAAATGAATTCCAAAATAATACCCGTACTCAATCCTTTTCCAACAAAATCATCTATCCAAAGCCAAAAGAATTGCATCACCAACACCATCAATGTAATGAAGAAGGTGGCCATGAAGGGGCCAATGAAAGCTTTGATGATCAATTTATCCAACTTCTTTAACACAGCGTACCGATTGTATTGATAATTTTAATTATGAACGAAGCAAAAATACAGTTTTCAGTTTCGGAGATGGAGTTAATGAATAACGCCGATATTATTTTAACGAAGAATAAGGTGATTCAGAAAATTAAAAGCTTGTTTGAGGACTTGCAGGATCAAATGATAATGGAAACAAAAATTGATGAAAATGAAAGCACTTTATTTAAAGTACCGGGCAAAATTTCGAGGGGTGAAAATTATAACGGCCTCCCGTATTTGATTTTAGATTTCCCCAGGAAGTTCAATGGAAAAAATATTTTTACAATACGAACCATGTTTTGGTGGGGTAACTTTTTTAGTTCTACGCTGCATCTTTCAGGTTTAGAAAAAACAACCCATTTACCCAAAATAGAAATGGGTTATGAAGTTTTAAGAGACGCCAATTATTTTATAGGGGTAAACGAAGATCAATGGCTCCATCATTTTTACCCGGATAATTACATTAGTATAAAGAGCTTAAGTAAAAATGAGTTTTTAGCGGCCTGCCGCACAAATGATTATATAAAAATTGCTGCAAAATGGCCGCTTGATAGTGGACACCTTGCAGCAAACGATTTATTAGCTAGCTGGAAGTTTTTTATGTATGACCTGAACTTAATTACTGCCTAACCTGTGAAAAAGATCTTTCACCTGGAAATCCCATAACCTGCTTTGATCCTTAATTTCTTTCTTCTCCGCAAAATCATTAATGACCAAAATAGTTTGGTTGGTTACTTCTGATTTTTCTATTCTAAATTCAAAATATTCATCCTTTGGTGCATGCGACCAATGAAAGCGAATAAATTTATCTTCTTCCTTCTCCAAAACTTCAGCAGTTTCTTCTGAACCATTCCATGAAAAATAAAAAATACCATCCTGGTCATCTACTCTATCGGCAAACCACTCCTGCAAACCTGATGATGTGGACAGGAATTCATATAAAATATTTGGTGAACACCTGATTGGAAATTCTAAAGTATACAATTGTTTCTTGCTCATCTTACCTTTTTAATGCTGTCGATTGCTGCAATGATATAAAATAAATACATCTATCAAAATATTTTTTTTAAACCGCATTGCACCGGAGAATTTGTTTGTTCGTCTGGTAAATCAACTATTTCAACAAAAAAATTGGTTCACATCTAAACTTTTGTTAATTTGGTATTCACATCAATTATTTTATTGGTGTGGAAAAACCGAAACAGTGGTGGATTTTTTGGAACTATTACCAAACTAACAATAACCAAAATTCTAAAAACAACCATCTTAAAACCATCCTATGAGTATGCGACAGCTAAAGATCACGAAGTCGATTACGAATCGTGAATCACAAAGTCTCGAAAAGTACCTCCAAGAAATTGGCAAGGTAGAATTGATTACCCCCGAAGAAGAAGTACGATTAGCAAGAGCCATTAAACAAGGCTGCCAAAAATCTTTAGATCGATTGACTAAAGCAAATTTGCGTTTTGTTGTGTCCGTTGCCAAACAGTACCAAAACCAGGGACTCTCTCTACCCGACCTGATTAATGAAGGAAACCTAGGCCTAATTAAAGCCGCCCAGCGATTTGATGAAACAAAAGGTTTCAAATTTATTTCCTACGCTGTATGGTGGATCCGTCAAAGCATTTTACAAGCACTTGCAGAACAAGCCCGCATTGTACGTCTTCCATTGAACAAAGTTGGTTTAACCAGCCGTATTCAAAAAGCTTTCAGCCAGTTGGAGCAGGAGTTTGAAAGAGAACCCTCTGCAGAAGAATTAGCGGAACTTTTAAATATGGAGCTGGAAGAAGTTACATCTTCCCTTGGTATTAATGCACGACACGTTAGTATGGACACGCCATTGTCCGAAGGCGAAGAAGGCACTTTGCTAGATGTAATGGAAAATCCAAATGCAGTAAGAACAGATTCTGAAGTTGAGTACAATCAATCCTTAACCATAGAGATCAACCGTTCTTTGCGTACACTTACCGAGCGCCAAAAAGAAGTAGTTTGTTATTTCTTTGGTATTGGTGTAGACCATCCGTTAAGTTTAGAAGACATCGGCGATAAGTTTAACCTGACAAGGGAAAGGGTTAGACAAATCAAGGATAAAGCAATTTCAAAGCTTCAAACTTGCCAAAAAACCAATTTATTGAGAAGTTATTTAGGCACATAGTTCATCCATCCTATCCTTATCTTTGCGCAATATTTTTTAAAGTGAACATTTTCCATGTTCACTTTTTTTATCACAGCTTACGAAGATAAATTCGAAACATTATGTTTGAATCATTACAGGACCGGTTAGAAGGCGCATTCAAAAACCTGAAAGGTGAAGGAAGAATAACCGAACTGAATATCGCTTCTACCGTTAAAGAAATTAGGCGTGCATTAGTTGACGCCGATGTGAATTATAAAATTGCAAAAGAATTTACCGATACGATCAAGGACAAAGCTTCCGGCGAAAAAGTAATAAATGCCATCAGTCCTGGCCAGTTAATGGTAAAGATCGTAAAAGACGAACTGGTAAATTTAATGGGTGGCGAAGCCGTTGAATTCAATGCCAAAGGTGCACCGGCCGTTATTTTAATTGCAGGTTTACAGGGTAGCGGTAAAACTACTTTTAGTGGTAAGCTGGCTAACTATTTAAAAAAGCAAAGGAAATTATCTCCAATGTTAGTTGCAGCCGACGTTTACCGGCCTGCAGCCATGGAGCAATTAAGAGTACTTGGCGAACAGATTGGTATTGATGTACATATTGAACTGGAAAATAAAAACCCGGTTGAAATTGCACAAAATGCCATTCGCGAAGCAAGAAGCAAAAACAAGAACGTTGTAATTATTGATACGGCAGGTCGGCTTGCGATTGACGAAGCAATGATGACCGAAGTAGCCAATATTAAAAACGCAGTTCACCCACAGGAAATACTTTTTGTTGTAGATAGTATGACAGGGCAGGATGCTGTGAATACAGCAAAGGCTTTTAATGACCGTTTAGATTTCTCCGGGGTGGTATTAACCAAATTAGATGGTGATACACGTGGTGGTGCGGCTCTTTCCATTAAATACACCGTTAATAAACCCATTAAGTTTATTAGCAGCGGCGAAAAAATGGATACGCTTGATGTCTTCTACCCGGACAGGATGGCGCAGCGTATTTTGGGCATGGGAGACATTACTACCCTGGTTGAAAAAGCACAGGAACAATTTGATGAAGAGCAGGCCCGCAGGCTGGAGAAAAAAATGCGCAAGAACCAGTTTGATTTTGCGGATTTCAAACAACAACTTGAGCAGATAAAGAAAATGGGTAATCTTAAAGATTTAATGGCAATGATACCCGGTGTTGGCAAGGCCATGAAGGATATTGATATCAGCGATGATGCATTTAAAGGAATTGAAGCCATCATAAATTCAATGACGCCTTTTGAAAGAGCAAACCCGGACGAAATTGATGGAAACCGCAAAAAAAGAATTGCCAAAGGAAGCGGGAAAGACATTTCAGAAGTAAATGCTTTTATGAAACAGTTTGACCAGATGCGGGATATGATGAAGCAAATGAATAAAATGCCAATGGGCCGAATGATGCCCGGCTTAGGAAAAAGATAACTTCGATAAATAAATTCTATTATCAGGCTGTTTAAAGAAACAGCCTTTTTTTTAACAAAGCTTAGTCAATGTTGCAACATTGATTTGAATATTTATGTTACCTTCACCTTCATAACCAGCAAAAAATAATTTAAAATGAAATCAATGAAATTTTTAGGTGCCGGCATTTTAGCAGCAATTGCTTTTACAGCTTGTTCCGATGCGCCAAAGGGCGACAAAGCAATCATCACCGACCAGCAACAAACAGCTGCCGTAACAGGTCAAACATTTAGTGTTGATACCGCAGCTTCAAAAATTCGTTTTAACGGCAATGGCGTTGGCAAAAATCACGCAGGTACTTTTCGTTTATCATCTGGTACGGTAGCCCTGGCTGATAACCAACTTACAGGTGGACAGTTCAACATCAACATCGGCTCTATGGATATGGAAGAAAAAGGAGACATGTTTCAAACCAAGTTAAAAGGACACCTGTTAAGCGGCGATTTTTTTGACGCTGAAAAATTTGGCGTTGCAAAATTCGAGATCACTAAAGTTGAACCTTATACTGCAAATGGTACGGACACTTCAATTGTATCTGGCGCAAACTTTTCTATTAGCGGAAATCTTACCCTGAAAGATGTTACAAAAAATATCACCTTCCCCGCTAAGGTCGACCTTGACGGAAATGCTTTAAAAGCAAAAGGAAATTTTGATATTGATCGCAGGCAGTGGAATATGAATTACGGAAATGATAAAACTTTAGGCGATAAGTTTATTTCTGAAACAGTAAATATTGAATTAGACCTGGAAGCAAAAAAATAGTTTTGTTTTGGTTTATAAAGGCGGTACCTGGTTGGGTGCCGCTTTTTTTTGCCCACCTGTTTGCTTCCTTCAACTATTCTTGCGTCGCACTCTTGTACTGCACACATATAGCAACACGGGCTTTAGCACCTATTTTTGCTCACTAAAACTGGCTGTATTTTTAACGACTTTCACCTTGGCCTAACCACCTATTTTCGGTACAT
>JAKFCI010000075.1:0-2091 GCA_036676725.1 Chitinophagaceae bacterium | reverse complement strand
CTGTAAAAAAAACACCCTGCGCACCATGTAAGCAAAGGTTATCAGCGAAAGAATAAAAATGCTTAACACAACGATCATTTCAATAGAAAGCAGCGCTATACTTGCCCAAATTTTTTTGGCTCTTCTAGATAAATGTCGAAACATAATTTATAATTTCTGCAAACAGCATGCCCTGTTAAATCAATAAAAATCCATTGATATAAAATAAAGTTCCCTCCAAATTTTTAAAAAGCTAAAATTCTTTATAAAAAACTAAAGTTCTGTAGAATAGATTTTTAGCCAATATTTTTTACGAACGCTTTAAATCGAAAAGTTCATATACAAAAAGCTTGTTGTGATCATTATCATTGCTTACCAAAAAATTAACCCTAAACCCTTTCCTTAGCAAATGGGATTGAATGCCTATTTGTACCTTCGGCCAATGCAAGATTATTTGAAGGGGTTGAATGAACGGCAGCTACAAGCCGTGCTGCATACTGATGGGCCATTGATGATTGTGGCAGGAGCCGGAAGTGGAAAAACCAAAGTACTGACAACAAAAATTGCCCACCTGATGGCCAAAGGTGTGGATTCGTTTAATATACTGGCATTAACCTTTACCAACAAGGCGGCTGCCGAAATGAAAGAGCGTATTGAACACATGCTGGCAAATAAAGAAGCCCGCAATTTATATGTTGGAACTTTTCATAGCGTGTTTGCCCGGATATTAAGAGGCGAGGCACACCGAATTGGCTATCCAAATTCCTTTACCATTTACGATACTGATGATGCCAAAAGCGTTGTAAAAACCGTCGTTAATGAATTAAATCTTGATGTGCAGCATTACAAACCAAACGTGGTATACAATCGAATTTCCAGCGCAAAAAATGCACTGGTAAATGCAGCCGAATACAAAACAGATTACTCCATACAGCAGGAAGACCTGCGTGCAAACCGGCCCATGATCGGGCATATTTATGAAGCTTATTCAAAACGCTGTTTTAAAAACGGTGCTATGGATTTTGATGATCTTCTTTTTAAAATGTACGAGCTGTTAAAAACTTTCCCGGAAGTATTGCATAAGTACCAGCATAAGTTTAAATATATTTTGATAGACGAGTACCAGGATACCAATCCTGCTCAATACGAGATTATAAAATTGCTAGGTGCTGCACATGAAAATGTGTGTGTTGTAGGTGATGATGCCCAAAGCATTTATTCATTCCGCGGCGCAACCATTCAAAACATTTTACAGTTTCAAAAAGATTATGATGAAGTTGAAGTAATTAAACTGGAACAAAATTACCGCAGCACGCAAAGCATTTTAACAGTAGCAAACGAAGTAATAAAAAACAATAAAGGCCAAATTCCTAAAACGTTATTTACAGAAAATGCAACCGGCGAAAAAATTCGCCTGGTACGCACCATGACAGATAATGACGAAGGCAAATTTATTGCAGATGCTATCCAGGAGCAGCGCCTGCGCAATCATTATAAGAATAAAGATTTTGCTTTGCTTTATCGCACCAATGCGCAAAGCCGTGCGTTTGAAGAGAATTTACGCCGGCATAATATTCCTTATACCATTTATGGTGGCATATCTTTTTACCAACGCAAAGAGATCAAAGATTACATTGCTTACCTGCGATTGATCGTAAATCCTAAAGATGAAGAAGCGCTCAAAAGAATTATCAATTATCCCGTGCGTGGCATCGGCAAAACTTCAATGGACCGTGCGGTAATGCATGCTAACGAAAGAGATATTTCAATGTGGGAAGTGCTGGAGAATGCACCTATGTTTGGTTTCAAAGCCGGCATCCTGCAAGCCATCGAAGAATTTGTTTTAATGATCCGTTCGTTCAAAAGCATGCTGCCTACAAAGAATGCTTATGATATTGCATTTCATGTAGGCAAACAAACATCTTTTGTAAAAGAATTATTTAATGATAAGAGTACAGAAGGTGTACAGCGATATGAAAACGTACAGGAATTACTAAACTCTATTAAAGAATTTACTGAAACGCCTTCCAACGAAGAAAGTGGCGAAGTAGGCGATAAAAGTTTAAGTGCTTACCTGCAACAAATTGTTTTGTTGACCGACTCTGATCAAAA
>JAKFCI010000074.1:0-2865 GCA_036676725.1 Chitinophagaceae bacterium | reverse complement strand
TGTAGCTGCTACTGATGGTCCTATGCCTCAAACAAAAGAACACATTCTGTTAGCACGCCAGGTTGGTGTTCCTCAGATTGTTGTATTTATGAATAAGGTTGACCTGGTTGATGATCCTGAATTGCTGGAACTTGTTGAAATGGAAATCCGTGAGTTATTGAGCTCATATGGTTTTGATGGTGATAATACACCAATCATCCAGGGTTCTGCAACTGGTGCATTAGCCGGTGAAGAAAAATGGGTTGCTAAGATCGACGAATTAATGGATGCAGTTGATAGCTACATTCCATTACCTCCACGCCCGGTTGACTTACCATTCCTGATGTCTGTTGAAGATGTATTCTCTATTACTGGTCGTGGTACTGTTGCTACCGGTCGTATTGAAAGAGGTCGCATTAAAGTGGGCGAAGCCATTGAGATCGTAGGTTTGATGGATACTCCATTACCTTCTACGGTTACCGGCGTTGAAATGTTCCGTAAATTATTGGATGAAGGTGAAGCTGGTGATAACGCAGGTCTGTTATTACGTGGTATTGAAAAAACCCAGGTTCGCCGTGGTATGGTTCTTTGCAAACCAGGTTCTATTACTCCACACACGCAATTTAAAGGTGAAGTTTATGTTTTAAGCAAAGAAGAAGGTGGACGTCATACTCCTTTCTTTAATAAATACCGTCCTCAGTTTTACTTCCGTACAACGGATGTAACTGGTGAATGTACTTTACCTGAAGGAACTGAAATGGTTATGCCTGGTGATAACACTTCTCTGAACGTTACACTTATTCAGCCAATTGCAATGGAGAAAGGTTTGAAGTTCGCCATTCGTGAAGGTGGTCGTACAGTAGGTGCTGGTCAGGTTACTGAAATCGTAAAATAAGAGAAAACTACGAGCTACGGGCTTTTAGCTACGGGCCGGCAGGCTTTCTTGCAAAAGATTAATATCTTTGCATAATATTGCTAAAAGCTGTTTCGAACATTCGGAATAGCTTTTAGCTTTCTAGGGGCATAGTTGAATAGTGGAATTATTGTTTTCTATTGTTAAATTGTGCATCCATGATACGGGCATAGTTCAATGGCAGAATAGCGGTCTCCAAAACCGTTGATGGGAGTTCGAATCTCTCTGCCCGTGCAAAAATTTTTGGATGAATGTTGATAGAAGGTTTGTATTTAAAACTGGTCAACTTTAAAAAATAGTTTAAATTATATGATTAAAATAGCAACATATTTCAGCGATTCATACAAAGAATTGTTGGAAAAAGTGACCTGGCCAACTTTTGCCCAGTTACAGCAATCAACCATGATCGTTTTGGTGGCCACCCTCATCATCACGGCTGTTATCTCGTTAATGGATTTTTTAGCCGGTGGAGCATTGAAATTTATTTACGAACAGATTTAAGAAGATGGATATAACAAATAACCAAATTGCCAATACTGAAAACGAAGACCAGGCTCCTGAAGAGAATAAACCTCAGCAGGATACCAAATGGTTTGTTTTACGGGTGGTAAGCGGTAAAGAAAGAAAAGTAAAGGAATACCTGGATAAGGAAATTTCCCGTAGTGGCTGGACTGATATTGTAAAACAGGTTTTTTTGCCAGTTGAAAAAGTATATAAAGTTCAGAACGGTAAAAAAGTAATGCGTGAACGTAACTACTATCCTGGTTATGTAATGATTGAAATTGCTGATGGAAAATTCAGCGATGATCTCAGGGATATTATTCAGAACACACCGAATGTTATTCATTTCTTGGGAAGAGAAAACCCAATTTCGTTGCGCAAAGCAGAAGTAAATAAGATGCTGGGCAAAATGGATGAAATGGCTGAATTGGGTGGTGTTAGTATGAGTGAGCCTTTTATTGTTGGTGAAACGATCAAGATCATTGAAGGACCATTTAATGACTTTAATGGTGTGATTGAAGAAGTGAACGATGAAAAGAAAAAATTAAAAGTTACCGTAAAGATCTTCGGACGATCAACCCCTGTAGAATTAAATTATATGCAGGTAGAGAAAATCTAATTTCTTTCACAATATTTAAAAAGCCATTCTTAATTAAGAGTGGCTTTTTAATTTTATTTTACGCTATGTTGGGCAGGTTAAAATTTTTGTTTTTTTATTTTTTAAGCTGGATCGTTTTTTTTGAAATTGCCCGGCTTATCTTCTTTCTCTACCATTTTGGTAAAACAAAAAACCTCTCAATTACTACTTTTTTCCAAAGCTTTTTTTATGGCTTGCGCATGGACCTATCCATGGCTGCTTATATCATAGTACCAGTTTGCTTTTTTGTATTGTTAAGTGTATTTATTGCGTTTTTTCGCAAGCCTTTGCTTTATAAAATGTATACAGCAATAATATTATTTTTCGTACTCCTCATAATTACTTCAGACCTTGAATTATACGGCCAGTGGGGTTTTCGGATGGATGCAACGCCGTTAAAATACTTAAGTAGTCCAAAAGAAGCGTGGGCCTCAATAAGCCATTTACCTGTTTTTTGGATTTTTCTATTGTTTATTATTGTTTATGCCTCCATCGTTTGGTTATTTAACCGAATGATTAGGCGGATTCATATGACGTATGCAGATAAACGTTATAAAATATTATCCGCTTTATTGGTTCTTGTGTTTTCTTTTTTATTGATCATTCCATTACGTGGTGGCTTGCAGCTTGCGCCAATTAATCAAAGCAGCGTTTATTTTTCAACCAACAATTTTGCCAACCACGCGGCTATTAATGCTACCTGGAATTTTTTGCATGGTGTATTGAATAAAACATCAGCGACAGAAAATCCGTATAAATTTCTGCCTAGCGAACAAGCACAAAAGATAGTCGATAGCTTGTACCAGGCAACGGGAAACTTTGAGCAAGTAATTTG
>JAKFCI010000073.1:0-10909 GCA_036676725.1 Chitinophagaceae bacterium | reverse complement strand
TAATTAATGGTACAATCTAAAAAATTGAAATATCTCCTTTCTTTCACCATTTTATTTATTAAAATTCACCCTTCTCTCTAAAGAACTTAGTTAATGGTTTGGTTGGAAATGAAAAAGCCTTATTTTTGCCCTCCCAAATTCCTCCTTAGCTCAGTTGGTTAGAGCATCTGACTGTTAATCAGAGGGTCTCAGGTTCAAGTCCTGAAGGGGGAGCACACTGGTAAAGGGTTTCAAGGTTTTAACTTTGGGACCCTTTTTTTATGCACTGTAATTCCATCTTAAACTTTGAATAAAGAAATTAGGATCTAACTACAATAGAGACCAAACAGATCGTTGTACTCTTTACAATTGTTTCAACAAACTTTAGTTCCGGCAATGAATAGTTTCTATCTGAAACCCCAAAAAATAAATTATTCGTACTCTCTATAAGCACCAAAGGTTGCAAGCTGGTCTTCGCCTAATTGAGCGGGTATTGGTAAAAAAGGAATATTTAATTTTTCTGTGATCTGCTTCCATAAACCAGTTCTGGTATAAGTTTGATGGACTTTTTGAAATTGCGTAGATAATAATAAGTTTTTAGCTTTTTGAAATTCTCCTTTATCAATCAACAATTGAACTCTTCTTTCAATTATCCATTCATCTTGTAAAGCTTCAACTTTTGACAACCATTTTGAACGTTCCGGAATTGTTTGTAAACCAATTTGCTTTAATAATTTATCTCTTTCAACAATTACCTGTGGATGAATTTGCAGCCATGGTTCTTTAATGGCATCCATTGCTTTTTTAGCACTGGTAAGGTCACCTTTTAACTTTAGAAGCCTGGAATGAAGCGCTTGCGCTACGCCTAAACTTGATTTGGAAAGTGCATCTATAGCTTCATCCTGCTTTCCTCTTCCGGCTAACCAGGTGCCATAATAAAACTGCCAAAGATCTTTTTTTGAATTACTCTTTACAGCATATTGAAAGGGTGCATCTAAATTTTCAAATCCTGATGGAGGCCACAGATTAAGATGAATTGGAGGAGGTTCAGGAAGTACACTTTTTGATTTATATGCTTTTACTAAATCGTTCCAAACATCTACTTCCACTTTCCTCGCCCAGGTAAAAAATGGAATTTGTTGTATCGTTCTCAAATTTGTTTTAGGAACTTGTAAACTATAAATATCTAATTGCTTATCCGTAGGGTACCAATATTCAACATGCCATCGGGTTTGTTCAGGTTGCATTTCAAGCTTTATAGATTGATCGCCAATTGGTCCTCCTTGTATTTCCAGGTAAGTTTGATGTTTTGCAGTACTCAGTGTAGACCATGTGCTATCATCTCCAACTCCATAACTCCAAAGCTTTATTCCAGATGCAATTTTTTCATCAGCAATGTGGTAAAGTCCCGATCCGGTGGAGGGAGTAAAAGCGCCAAATGCATTCGCATCTTTTGATTTCCAAAAATAACCGGTCATTTCTTTAATCGCTGATTCTGTTTTCGGCCCTTCCTTTTGCCAATCTATTGTATCAACTTTTGAAGAGTGAGAAAGTACAGTACCTTTTGGAAAATCAAATTTTGTATCGGGTGCAGAAGGTAAGGCAGCATTTGACCAGGACATCCAGGGATAAGTATTTTTGCCCGGGTTGTGAAAGATTACTCTTTGTGTCAGAAAATTATCGTTCTCCCCTAAAGAATATTCCACGGACCATTGCATGCCAAATCGTAATTCTCTTTCACCGCATGTTACATAAATTCTTTCACCAGTTCTGTCAATTTTATAAAGAAGTTTTTCATTTTGTGTTGGTGAATGTGAAATTGGAAAACTCACCTCAATTCCACCGGCAACAAAATAAAATCGCGGTAATATTCTTGTATACCTAATAACGTCAGGTACATACAATACTTCTTTTCCAGAAGGCTTATGAATCATTGAATAAACCTTTCCGCCCAAATCAGGACAAACAGTTACCCTCAAATGGTCATTCTCCAAAACAATAAATCTGTATTTTTTTAATACAGGTCTATTTGATGTTTCACTGTAACTCACATATGGGTATACACCATTTGGATCATAAGCAGTTGGTACAGGACCAGCTGGAACCAGGACATGGGTTAAGATATATTCATCGTATTCTTTGCTGATAACTTTGTTTACATCATTTGCTGCTACACTGTGAGTAAAAAAAATGGCAACAGAGCAAATTAAATAACGAAAGGAATTGTACATATTTTTTAAAGTACCGGTGTAAGTTTATTAGAAAGTTTTTCAACAATTGCCTTTCCTTTTTCTACATCACCAATTATCTTTTTTGTATTAAAATCTTTTTCTACTAAAAATATTTTTAAATGTTGGTCTAATTGAGCAACCAAATCTTTTACACTTTTATCTGTCGATTTTGAAGCCATTTCTCTTAATATCCTGATCTTTTCATAATCAACTATTCCTTCCCGTAATTTTTCAAAACGAATGCAGCTGTTACCACCCGGATAAATCAGGTAACAATCCCCGGCAGGCCATAATTCATGGCGAGCATCACGCCTTGGGTCTGCAGGCCATGCATCGTAAGCCCAACGTAAAAATCCCTCATAACCGTGTGCGGATGTATACCAGCTTATCCACCTGCCTTCTACCGGTGGTGAAAAAACGAAATTATTTGGAACTGGTGGATTACAACAAACATAATAGCTTGTTGTTTGTCCTTTTGCCGAACGTTTTTTTACAGCATCAACATCAGATTCTTCACCATAGAGAAAAGAATAATCATCGAGTAAACCATCCAATTCTTTATGCCAGTTACCGGCATACGTTATTTTCCAATCTTTAGAATGCTGCTTTACAACATTAATAGCAGCAAGGGTTTGATCCATTGGATTTTCATTTATACCAATGTAGGTTATATCAAACCATCCCTTTTTTTCAAGATGCTTTTTCCAATCAGTTAAAAAAACATTCCAGAAAGAACTGAATTCTTTGGTACCTGGCGCCCATGTTTCATACACATAGTTCCCGGTTTTTTCATCCATATAACGGAAACGGTTACCCCAAGGTACCGGCGTATACATGGTGATGGCTTCATCAATGCCTACACTCATTGCCAGTTCTACGTATTCGTCAAATATTTTATAATTGAATTTCCATTTGCCATCTTTCCCTTTTATCCAATCAATCATCGTTCCTTCGATCATGTATGAATTATCGGCCCATGGGGAATGAACGCCGTAGGTTGTAATGTAGGTGCCCCCTGCATCAGCGTATAATTGCAAATGTTTTTTCAACAATAATTTATGTTCTTCTGACCACGGCTTTAAATTATTTTCCACAGCAATCACCCATGGATTCTGCCAAAGGTCAAGCCGGTGCTTCCAGTCTGTTGGTTTAGGAAGTACCTGATTTTGAATTTCAAGATCAACCTGTAGTGAAGTAGAGAAATTCTCTGCTTTTACCTCGATTGTTCCTTTGTAATTTCCGGCTGTTGTATTACTTGGAATATTTACTGAAATCCATACAGGACGAAGTGTTTTACCCGGTAATTGAAAGCGGTCGAATTTTTCAAAACGGTCAGGCATTAGGTACAAATTCTTATAAGGACTTGCACCGCAGGTAACATCTTTAGCAGCATATGGATAATTACTAACTACATAACGCACCATATCTATTGAAAAATTATCCTTACTTATCGATTTGCCTTTTCCATTTTTTAAATCGTTCAATAAAAACCGAACCTGGTTTAAAGTATCTGGCGCCCACACCAATACTTGAATATTCAAACGTTCGCCTTTCCATCCCGTTGCTTTCCATGTTAACGATTTTTGAACCTCAGGCACTTCACTTCTAAAAAACAATTCATCGGTTGATGCAAAAGAAACATGTAAACCTTTTTGTTGCGTAGACCATGCTTCACTATTTACAGTTGTATCAAAAGTATATTCTTGCTGGTAATGCGCAGCAGGCACAGGTATCCTGGAATATTCCATTTGTCCCTTGTACACCTGGCTGTAACTAAATAAGGTTACTAAATTGAATATGCAAATGATCAGTAAATTCTTTCTCATGATAATTTATTTAAGGGCCGCGTCTCTTTTATTTTTTTAATATTTAGAATCGCTCTACCAACCTGGGTTTTGAATAAGGGTTCCGTTTGATAATTGAATTTGTTGCAAAGGAATAGGATCAAGATAATGCTTTGCAAGAAATTGACGTGCGGATGCTGGTTCTGCTACAATAAATCCATTAGCATCAACTTGTATATCAGAACCTACTTGCAAATCCGGGTATCTTGATTGGTATTCTGTACCCACAAATTTAACGCCCCGAATGGCTTGTGGTAGAACTGTTTCTGCCAGTTTCCATCTCCTCAAGTCATCACGCCTGAATCCTTCAAAAGCTAGTTCAACAGTACGCTCTCTCCTAATTTCATTCAGCATGGACAAATTATTTGCAGATACATGTGCATTTGTAAGAAGCGGCATACCTGCTCTTGCTCTTAACAAATTAATTGTACGATTTAAATCTGCATCAGTTATTGAGCCATTTTTCTCATACAATGCTTCAGCCAAAATTAAAAGCACTTCTCCAAAGCGAAATTCCTTAAAGTCATATTCGCCCCTGAATTGGGCAGCATCTAAAGTTTCATCCAAAAATTTTCTTAACATATATCCTGTGCGGGTTGCATTACTTCCGCTAAAACCCGGGAAAGTTGGCTGCATTAATCCTCCTTCAAAAAATATGGTTGATCCTGGAACAACAAATGTCATAGACATACGCGGGTCCCTGCTTTGAAATTCGCTGGTAAGTGTGGAATAACCCTGGAACAAAGGAGATTGGGTGATAGGCAATCCATCAGTTGCCAAATAAAGATCGGCAATGGTTTTTGTAGGCACCATGTAATTAAACCACAATTCCCTTGTCCAGTTGTGGGTTGCCCTGTTTGCATAATAACGCCTTGCTAAAATCACTTCTTTACTATCATCTCCTTCAAGTATAAAAAGATACTTATAACTCGAAGCTCCCTTGTCCGTGTAAACCGCATATTCATTAGAAGACAAAAGTGCTTCGGATGCATCGATGGCGGCGTTCAAATATTTTGATGCATCGCCTTGTCCATGATACTTTGCCCAGGTGCCCATAAATAATGAGGCCCTTGCTTTAAGTGCAAGTGCGCTGCCTTTTGTTACCCTCCCATTATCATCTTCAGAAAGTTCACTTTGTTCAGGAAGTTTGCTGATGGCATTATCAAGGTCAGCTAAAATAAAATCTATGATCTCCACCTGGGTTGATTTCGGTGTATATAATTCAGGCGAGGTAACATCTAAAACCTTATCAATTTTTGGAACGCCACCAAAAGATTTAGAAAGGTTCCAATAATGATAAGCCCTGAAAAATAAAGCTTCTCCAACCCAACGGTCTACTTCTGCACCAAGTGTAGATTCCCCGGCTTTTTGCAAAAGGTAATTTGTGGCGCGAATGTATTTATATGAATTATCCCATAAAGGAGAGTTGGCCTGTGCGAGATATGAACCATTGCTAACGTTGTTGGGACCGCCGCCAAAAGCAATGTCCGAATTGTTCTCTGTATAATTATGTGCGCCTTGCAATCCATTATAAAAATCATTTGCAAACAGTTTAAAATCATTGGAAGTTTTCCAAAAAGAAGCATCAGAAATTTTATCTAGTGGATTTAGGTCCAGGTCTTTTTTACAACCGAAACTTATAACCAGCAAAAAAATTAAGCCTATATATTTAGAACGTAACATGTATAAAAATTTAAAAGGTTATATCAATACCGAAAGAATAGAAGCGTTGAAAAGGATAGTTACCGCCCCAATCAGCGGATTCAGGATCCCAGCCACCTTTCACATGATGAGCTTCCCATAGATCCTGGCCGCTTAGATAAAACCTTGCAGTAGAAATAGAAATTTTCCTTGTAATGTTTTCGGGTAGCGTATAACCAATTTGAAGATTTTTAAGTCTTATGTAGGCCGCATTAATTTTTTGCATCGTCGAAGCCTGGTAGTTCCACCAACGGATGTTTCCGTGGCTAAGTTTTGGATATTCAGCATTTGGCCGGTCTTCATTCCAGGTTTTTCCATAATAAAATGCAGGAGGCTGTCTCCACCAATCACTCCATGGCATTGAATAATCGCCGGTGCGGAATAAAGTACGTTTTCCTACTCCCTGGAAAAATACACCAACATCAAATCCTTTTAAGTTGGCACTCAAATTCAATCCATAACTATACCTTGGTGAGGTATTACCGACATTGCTCACATCTCCGTCATCGCCTGGAGTGTCGCTATATAAACTAATTTTCCCGTCGTTATTTAAATCTTTAAATCGTGCATCTCCGATCGAAATGTCAGAAGGAACGCCTTCTAACAATTTATATTCATCAAGTTCTTTTTGGTCTTTAATAACCCCATCAAAAACATAAGCAAAATAACTGTTGATCGGATAACCTTCACGGTAATTATTCAAACCCAGCGTATAGGTATTTGCTCCACCCAGGTTGGTTAATTTATTTTGTGCATCGCTAAATATCAGGCGTGCAGAATAATTTAAGTTTCCAACACGATCATTATAACCCAATGAAGTTTCAAAACCCCATGTTTTTAAACCGCCTGCATTTGAAGTTGAAGGTGGTGCACCTAACAAACTTGGATACGTAATACTAATCAGCATGTCTTTATTTCTTTTTACGAAATAGTCAAAAGAAAAATTAAGCTTGTTTGAAAGTATGCTTGCATCAACACCAACATTTTGATTGATCAAGGTTTCCCAAGTTCTGTTATAAGCAACCATTCCTTGTAAGGTTGCAGCTGGATCTTGCCGACCGGCACCAAAAGGGTAAACGCCACCTAAAGAAATCTGCTGGATGAAATCATATAGGCCAATTCCATCCTGGTTTCCTACCGTTCCGTAAGAACCTCTAAGCTTTAATTCATTTATCCAATTAATATTTTTGAAAAATGGTTCTTTCGACATGCGCCATCCAACAGATACGCCTGGAAAAAAGCCCCATCTTTTATCAGATAATTGAAAGCGGGAACTACCATCGTAACGAACGTTTGCTTCAACTAAATATTTATCATTGAATGCGTAGCCAAGCCTTGAAAACACCGAACCTATTGCCCAATGATCGGCACCACCACTTGACCACATATCTCCTATACCAAGTCCTAAATCCCAAACATCGTCACTAACAATATTGTACCTGCCAACAGTGGAATTTTTAAATTCATTTTTCTCATAAGACCCACCAACCATCAGGTCTAAATCATGAAGCCCACCGAATTTTTTATTATACTGAAGATAGCTGGTGTAATTATGATATTTGTTTTGAGAATTTTGTTCCTGTAACCAATTTTCACCCGGATTTGCAACACTATAATAAGCCAGGCTACCATCCCATTGATAAAGTGGAATAGGTTTACCCATGTCGGTATTAGATTTTGAAGTATGATTTATACCAGCCTGCAGGTTAAGTTTTAGACCATCAACTATATCTGCAATCAATTTGAAGTTGGTATTAATGTTCCTGGTATTAAAAGATGCTGTTGGCGATTCTTTTGCAAATGCAACAGCATTGCTCCATCCGCCTTGTGCAAAAAACTTTCCTTCGCTATCATAAACCGGGTGATTAGGCATTCCGAAAATTGCTTCTCCAATAACCCAATTTCCTACACCTGCTATATCTGACCTGTGCTGATCTTCGTATGAAATTTTTGATTCTAATCGCAGTCTTTTTGAAAGATTATAATCATAGTTTAAGCGGAGGTTATAAAGTTTGTTATTGTCGTTGGCATGACGAACGACACCACGTTGGTCTGCAATGCTACCTGATAAATAATAGCTAGAATTATTATTGCTACCAGATATGCTAAGGTTATGTTTTTGCTGAAAGCCATCTTCTAGCAAAGCTTTCATCCAGTCTGTATTGGTAAAGAAAAGCATCCAGCCACCATAAATTGGATGAGGAATAGGATTAGGATCGTTATTCAAAATCTTCTGGAGCATTTCTTCGGAATACATGGGAGCAGAACCATTGTGAATGTTGGCTTCATTATCCATGATAGCCATTTGGTAATTTGTTGGGCTCTTCATCATCCCCGTCATTTTTGTAACAGCAAAATTGTTGTTGTACGTTATTTTGGGTGCGCCACCTTTTCCTTTTTTTGTTGTTACGAGGAAAACGCCGCCTGCGGCCCTGGCCCCATATATAGAGGCCTGAGCATCTTTAAGAACTGAAATGGATTCTATATCGGCGGGGTTTAATAAATCAAGGCTCCCAACAACACCGTCAATTAATACCAAAGGCGATCCGGCTCCGTTTTTAGAAGATGGTCCCCTCACATTTAAATTGAAGCTTTCCGAACCTGGTTGTCCGGAATATCGTTGTATTGTGGTTCCAGGAATTTCGCCCTGTAATGCCGCATATGCATTAGTTACAGGTCGTGATTCAAACACTTCAGAATTCACCGTAGATACTGCACCTGTCAAAAATTGTTTTCTTTTTGTTCCATATCCAACCACCACTACATCTTCAAGCAGAAGTCCTTCATTACTCAATAGTACATCATAATGAGTACGGTCATCAACAACTATGGATTGTTGATGAAAGCCAGTATAACTAAAGTTTAAAGTATCACCTCTATTAGCCTGGATACTGAAATTTCCAGAACCATCAGTTTGAACACCCCGGGAATACTGTTGTATTAAAACAGATACACCCTGCATTGGTCCATTAACATCTCTAACAGTGCCTTTTACAATATTCTGGCTAAATACTGATGAAGAAATAAAAAGAAAAATGAGCAAAAAACTTGAAACTGTTATTTTCATATTTCAGTGTTTGGTTGTAAACAATCGGAGTAATTATTCGAAAAGAATACTGTTTTTATTTGGAGACTGAAAATTGAGTTTTCCAATTTTTGCAGCGTAATGATTTTTCTTGTTAGCATGAGACAATCGATTTATCGATTCAATGCCGTGTAGGACATTGAATCGTTGCTAAGCAATATAGAAGGAAACTTTGATTAAAAACCCCAATGAAGGAAGGCAAACGTTTGCGTAAAATTTAAAATTCACTACACATACGTTTGCGTAAAATCATTTTACAGATAAGCAAAAAATATTGTTACAGATTATAACGATTGATGCAATGAAAGAAGGAATTGATTGGAATGAGGTTATGATTTCCGATCAATTTTTTTTGCGGACTCTATAACCAGCTATTGCATAATAAAGAATAAACAAGTAACAAGGAATCAAAATAAAATAGGCTTGCTGCGGTGAGAACCGATCGGCAAGCCAGCCATATAATAGCGGCAACAAAGCACCCCCTGCTATACCCATAATTAACAAGGAAGAACCTACTTTAGTAAACCTGCCCAATCCCGATAAGGCTAATGGCCAAATGGCAGGCCACATTAACGAATTTGCTAAACCTAATAATGCAATAAATAATACGGAATAATATCCTTCCGTTAATAAAACCGCTATTGAGAAAACAACGCCCAAACCCGCACAAATTTGCAGCGCTTTTTCTTGTGTTATATATTTAGGAATAGTGACAATACCAATGACATAACCCACTATCATCGCAACTAAGGTACATGTAGTGAAAAACTTTGCAGTCGCTAATGGAATTCCTTGCGCAGATCCGTAGGCAATAATTGTATCACCGGCCAGCACTTCAACACCAACGTATAAGAAGAGAGCCAATACGCCAAGTAATAAATGAGGGAATTGCAACACACTTTTTTTATTCGTATTCGCCAATGCAATTGTTTCATCCTCTTTATCGGTATCTATTTCCGGTAAGCCAGAAAAATAGATAAAACATCCCAGGATAATTAATGCAATTACGATTATAATATAAGGCAGAATCACTCTTTCAGAAAGTGCATTTAATTCTGCCGCTTTCTCGCTTAGAGATAGAAGCGATAATCTTTCTTTAATAGCATCAGCATCTTTTAAGGTGACAGCGCCTAAAATAATGGGAGCTATTGCACCCGCAACTTTATTAAAAATGCCCATTATACTTATTCTTTTGGCTGCACTTTCCGGATCGCCCAACATAGTGATATATGGATTGGATGCAGTTTGCAAAAGAGCTAGACCCGTACCCATTACAAATAACCCAAGTAAAAATAATGAGTAGGTACGAGTAAGTGCAGCAGGAATAAAAATTGCTGCCCCGACAGCCATAACGAATAGTCCAACAGACATTCCTTTTTTAAATCCTGTTTTTTTTAATACTAAAGAAGAAGGCAATGCCATTACGAAATAGGCAATATAAAATGCAAAAGCAACCAGGTATGATTCGAAATTATTTAACTCACAAGCAATTTTTAAATAGGGAATTAATACAGAGTTAAGCCATGTAATAAACCCGAAAACAAAAAATAAAGCAGCAATAATAAAAATGGGCGGAAGACTGTTTTTTAGAACTGGCGTTTGTTGGCCTGTGGTCGGAGATGTTTCGGTAACTAATGTTTTCATTATGGGTTTGTTGTTTCAATTAAAGCTGGCTGTATAAAATGAACGTTCGCGAAAAACTCTGGTAAATGAAAGTTGGGTTTTTCAGAAATGATTTTCTGCCATGATAAAAAATGGGGTGTAGGTAAATGATCGCCGCATTTATAAAAATTGGCCTTGCATTTTACTTCAGCCAGTTTGATAGTTTCATGAAATATAAATACCGCTGTTGGGATTTTTACGCAAAGTTCCCATTTGATAATGCTTTTACCATTTTGTATACTGGTATTTATGTTTGACTTCCTTGCAATTTTTGAAAGTTTTTGTTCTGGAATCAATACCCTGCCCAACCTGCTTTTCCCAAATTCCATGCTGCACACACCAATGCTGTTAAACTCAAGATTATAGTAAGAATCATCATCATTAAAACAAATGAAAAATTCCACGCA